>DASPTY010000101.1:0-11029 GCA_035623175.1 Candidatus Limnocylindrales bacterium
AAATTGTTGATGTAGTCGGTTTTGCGCGTGGCCATGATGTCGTCGTAGACGGCTTTGACCTGAGGGCTGGCGTCCTTGTATTCAATGAGGCCAAAAGTAGACATGAGCAAGCTCCGTGATGAAGGAGTAGGTGCGGGAGAAATGGTAGCGGGAAATCTGAGCATGTGCCAGAGATGACGGTGTCTGCGCCGTTGGCATATTAAATCGTTATAATAAGGGCGAAATGAGGAGGGCGCGATGAGCTTCCCTGAGAAGACGGAGTGTTGGATGAGGACTTTGCTGCTGGCGTGCCTCGGTTTCGCGTGCGCTTTTGCCACGGGCGCACAGACCGTGCATGTGGACGTGACGGCTTCGCACGCAGTGGCGTTCGATCCCGACAAAGCCATGGGCACCTCGATGGACATTTTGTCGGCAAAGGAATTCGAGAAGGTGTACGCCCAGCCGGTCATCAAGGCGGGGCTGTCGGCGGGCTGGGGGCCGATGAGCTACCGGCAGAACACAGAATTGACGTACTCGGCGTGGCACTGGAACCCTAATGGAAAGTGGAGCGACGAGCGACACAAGAGCGGCTACTTTGTTGGCAGCGCGGAGCCGACGGACACGCTGCGGCAATCCTTCGGCTACCACATCGCACATCGGGGCACTACGCGGAGTGACTCCGGGCAGAACGAATTCTCGCGCATGACGGACGGCGATCCGGCGAGCTACTGGAAGAGCAACCCTTACCTGACCGAGAAGTTCACCGGCGCGCCCGATTCGACGCATCCGCAATGGGTGGTAATCGATTTCGCCCTGCCACAGCCCATCGATGCGATCCACATTGGCTGGGCGAATCCGTATGCGAAAAGCTACGTGGTGGAGTATTGGAACGGGAGGGAAGATGCGTTGAACAAGCAAACGGCCGGGGAATGGGTGAAATTCCCGCAGGGAGAAGTAACCGGCGGCGCGGGCGGGAGCAAGGTTCAACGGCTGGCGGACCATCCCATCACCGCGCGATTTTTGCGGATTTGGATGACGGAATCATCGAACACCTGCGACTCACACGGAAGCGGGGACCCGAGGAACTGCGTGGGCTATGCCATCAGTGAAATTTCCGCGGGGAACTTCAACACGCTTGGAGATTTTGTGGACTTGGTGAAGCACACGCCGGGGCAAGCGCAGACAATGACCCAGGCTTCGTCCGTGGATTCCTGGCACACAGCGGAGGACAAGATTTCCGGGCGAATTCAGACGGGCTTCGACCTCTTTTTCACCAGCGGTTACACGAATCATTTGCCAGCGATGATTCCGATCGCCATGCTCTACGCGACGCCGGAGGACAGCGTGGCGGAGTTGGCGTACATCGAAAAGCAGGGCTATGCGGTTTCTTTCGTGGAGATGGGCGAAGAGCCCGACGGGGCGTTTATGGTGCCGGAAGATTACGCCGAACTGTATCTCCAGTGGGCGACGGCGCTTCACAAATTTGACCCGAAGCTGAAGCTCGGGGGGCCCATCTTTACGGGAGTGAACGAGGACATCAAGGTTTGGCCCGACGCGCAAGGAAGGACTTCTTGGCTCGGCCGGTTTATCGATTATTTGAAGGCGCACGGGAGGCTGGCCGACCTGGCGTTCGTCTCGTTTGAGCATTACCCGTTGGAGCCGTGCCTGATCAACTGGTCGGATTTGTATCGCGAGCCGCAGCTCGTGAAAGGAATTTTGAAGGCGTGGAGGGACGACGGGGTGCCGCCCGAAGTCCCGTTAATGAACACGGAGAGCAACGTTTCCTGGGCGCTGACGGATCCCATGCAGGATTTGTTCGCAGGGCTATGGTTGGCGGACAGCGTGGGCGCGTTCCTGACCTACGGAGGGCCGGGCGCGGTGTATTACCATTCGCCGATTCAGCCCGAGTCGCTGAGGCCGGGATGTCATGCATGGAGCACGTATGGGAATTTCGTGGCGGATGAAAAACTGGAGATCAAGCAGTACACGGCGCAGTACTTCGCAAGCCAGATGCTGAACTTGGACTGGGTGAAGCACGGCGCAGGCGCGCATCAACTGTACCCTGCGGCGGGAGATTTGCAGGATGAGGCGAATCACGACCTGATTACGGCGTACGCGGTGAAGCGGCCGAATGGCGAGTGGTCGTTGCTGATCATTAATAAGGATCCGAGCAACGCGCACGAGGTGAAGATCGTTTTCGAAGATGGCGGGAAAGAAACTGCAGCTCGGTTTGCAGGACCTGTGAAGATGGTGGCGTTTGGGGCCGCCGAATATGTGTGGCACCCCTCGGGAGCAACAAGCCACGCCGACCCGGACGGGCCCGCAGAGCGCAGCATTGTGGAATTCAAGGAAGGGCGGAAGCTGCTGCTGCCAAAAGCGTCCGTGACGGTGATGACGGGGAAAGTACACGGGCTTTAGAGGAATTCTCGGGTCAGCAATGCTTGCTGAAATCTCCCGGGTCGCGAAAAGCGCGCCTTGCAAATAGTCGCAGGCCATAAGGCTAAAGTTGTCGGATAATCTGTACGCTTCGTTCCATCGCTCAATTTGGGAGAGACCGAATCCGTGTGGCGGAGACCTTGAAGAAATCGAAAAGGCCTTAATGAATAGGTGTGCGAATCAACAAGCGATCCCTTGGAAGATCCATTCAAGATTTCTGCGGCTTAGTGTGTTTGCAATTTTGGCGATACTGGCGCAGGGGGCGCACGGACAGGAACATGCCGCGCTGAATGGTACGGTTACGGACACCACAGGGGCGTCGGTCCAAGGTGCGCAAATTGAGTTTCGCTCGGCGGCTGGCGTAACGGTGGTCAGCAGCGACGAACAAGGTCGCTTCCGAGTGGAAGGAGCCAGCGCGGGCGGAACCCTGGTGGTGAGCTATCCGGGATTCGCAACCGTGACGCGCGAAATTCCTGCTCATGCAACGGGCGGAAATTTGCAGATTGTGCTGGCGCCCGGTGCCAGCCTGCAACGCATTGAAGTGAAGGCGAACGGAGTCGACCGGATACCGGCGGCGCCCACAAGCCAATATCAAATTTCCTCAGAGGCGCTCGAGCAATCCGGGAGCATGGCAGTGGATGAAGTGCTGCGTCAAGTGCCGGGCTTCAGCACGTTTCGAAGATCGAGCAGTCTGTTTGCGAATCCCACATCGCAGGGCGTGTCATTGCGGGGGGTCGGAGCGAGCGCCACAAGCCGTTCGATCGTGTTGCTGGATGGAATTCCGTTGAATGATGCATTCGGCGGATGGGTGTACTGGGCGCGCGTGCCGCGTGAGGCGATCGAGAAGATCGAAGTGGCGAACGGGGGAGCGTCCGATCTGTACGGAGGCGGAGCGCTGGGCGGCGTGGTCAACCTGCGCACACGCACGGGCGAGCGCGCGTTCGGTTCGGGGGAGTTGTCTTACGGAAGCATGAGCACGCCGGACATTTCATTCGCGGGAGGAGCGCCGGTGGGGAAGTGGTCGTTGAGCGCTTCGGGGCAGGCCTACCAGACGCAAGGGTATATCGCCGTGCCGGCGGACCAGCGCGGAGCCGTGGATACGGACCTGAAGTCCGGAGTGCTGACGGGTCTTTTGGAGTTGTCGCACAGCCTCGGCGAGCGGGGGGGGGTGTTTGTGCGCGGCAATGGCTTTGGCGAAAGCGCAGAGAATGGAACGCCGCTGCAGAGGAATAACACCACGATTCCGGAACTGGATTTGGGAGCCAACTGGAGTTCCACGGGGGCAGGGACCTTCGCGGCGAGGATCTATGGGTCGCGGGAAGTTTATCATCAGACATTTTCTTCGATCGCGACGGACCGCGATTCCGAGTCGCTGACAAACGTGCAGAAGAGCCCTTCGCAACAAATCGGATTAGTGGGGGCGTGGTCGCGGCTGATCGCGGAAAAGCATAAAGTCGCCGCGGGCATGGAAGCAGTGGACGTGCGAGGGCATAGCGCGGAGACCAACTTCCGCCTGGGTACGGAAACGGCGCTTGTGGACGCGGGAGGAAGGCAGCACGCCTTCGGTATTTTTGGGCAGGATGCGTTTCTGGTGGCGAGGGGCTGGTTGCTCACGTTTGGCGGACGCGTCGACGCGTGGAACAACAACACGGGCTACCAGAACCGGACACCGCTGCCAACCGGCACGCCGACGAGCAGCACGTTCGCAGAGCGGACGGAGACCGCGTTTAGCCCACGAATTTCGCTTCTGAAGAGTTTTTCGCACAGCACCGCGCTCAACGCTTCGGTGTACCGCGCTTATCGCGCGCCGACGCTGAACGAGTTGTACCGCAATTTCCGTGTCGGAAACGTGCTGACGCTGGCGAATCCGGCATTAACCGGCGAACACCTGACGGGCGGAGAAGCGGGAGTGAGTCAACTCCTTTGGGCGAACCGTCTGACGGTGCGAGGAAATTTTTTCTGGAGCGACATTTCAGACCCCGTGGCGAACGTCACTCTCACCTCCACGCCCACTCTGATTACACGGCAGAAGGAAAATCTCGGCGTCATCCGGGCGCAAGGATTGGAACTTTCGGGAGAGGCGCACGTCACGCAACGGCTGCAAATTGCCGCCGCGTACCTGTTCGTGAACAGCACAGTACTGAGTTATTCGGCGAATCCGGCGCTGCAGGGGAATTTTCTGCCCCAGGTACCGCAAAACCAATTCAGCTTCCAGGCAAATTACACGGGACAAAAGTGGGCGGTTGGCTTGCAGGGGAGATTCTCGGGTAACCAGTTCGACGACGACCAGAACCTCTTGCCGCTCGGACGTGCGTTTTCGCTGGATGCACAGATATCGCGGCAATTGGCGCGGCATGCGTCGTTGTTCTTTGCGGTGCAGAACCTGACGAATGACCGATTCAAGACTGCGGCAACGCCCGTCTTCACGGTGGGACCGCCGATTTTCGTGCGCGGCGGGGTACGCTTCGCCTGGCGATAAAGAACAAGTCAGTTCAATAGGAACCCTGCCTTCATTTCAACCCAAGTCACTGTCAACCCGACCGAAGCGAACCGGCTTTTCTAGCGTGCCTTGTTCGGCAGGCCGTTTTACAGAGCGGAGGGGTCTCGTCGTTTCGTTCGCCGGGACTCCGGCGAGGATGGAATGAAATTCTTATGGGCTAATGGTTGGACTGGTTCTGGAATAGCGCGAGGTTTTCGCCCTTCCAGCGCATGGCATTGTAGATGCGCGCTCTGCCACTCGGGTGATCATAGAAAATCCACTCCTCCACGCGACCCGGGCTCATCTTGCGGTACTCCCCAAGATGGATGGCGCCCTGCGCAGCACCGTCAGGCTGGCGGCTGGCATTCAGCCCGTACATGTCCGCTTCCAATTCTTGCGTGCGGACGAACGTGTTTAGCACTGGCGTGAGCAGGAAGAAGTAGACGGACGCCAAGAAAAGCACGAGGGGCAGCACCGCAACGTCGGTGATTCCCCGGACTTGCCAGTGCGAACCCCAGCGCGCGATGCTCGTATCGAGGCTCCAGCGAAGCAGTGCAAACCCTGTGACGATGACAATCAGGAAGAAAAGAACGGCGTTGGGAATGTGGTTCAACACATAGTGGCCCATTTCGTGGCCCATGACTTCCTGAATCTCTTCGGGCGAGCCGCGGCGAAGCAGGTTGTCGTTCAGCGTGATGCGCATGGTTTTGCCGAGGCCACTTACGTTGGCGCTCATGCGTGTGGTCTGCCGGGATGCATCAATCTGGAAAACGTCGTGAGCGGGGATGCCGTTGGCACGGGCCAAAGAAAGAATGGGTTGCGTGATTTTCGGATCTTCCAGGCGTGTGACTTTGTTGACCAACGGGACGATGAACACCGGGGCAATCATGATGGTAAACATCGCGAAGCAGACGGTGGCCACCGCGCCCCAGATATGCCAGGTGTTCGGGAGCCTGCGGACAATCCAGAAAAGAACGCCAATCAGGACCGCACCGAGAATCAGGTTTACCAACAGCAGCTTGAGTTGATCACTCAGCCAAGGCCCGAAGGTCTGTGTGGCCAAGCCATATTTGCGTTCTCGGAAATAGCCTTCGTAGATGGCAAGGGGAGCGCTAAGAATTGTGGTGATAATCAAAAACTGCACCCAGTAGATCATGTCCTGGACAAAGGCATAACGGGAGCGGCGAGCGGCGAAATCGCGCATTTTGGCCGAAATGCCAAAGCGCAGCAGAATCCAGTAGATGATGACGCCTACGAGGAAATCCCAAAGGATAAGCCAGTAACCTCCTTCGAAGTAGGCGTCGCTGCGGGCGCGAGAAGAAGCTGGTATTTGAGCGAGATAAGCGTTGGTTGCGGCTTCGGGGTCAAAATGAGAGGAAGGTCGAGCCTCTGGTGGAACGGTAACCACTGAGGGCATTTGACTTTGCGAGAGGCTGGTTTTTTCCTGACCGTGCGCGAGTAGTGCGGTGCTACACAGAATCAAAGCGAGTCCAAGAAGAAGATTGCGAGTTTTCATGGGACACCTTATTTGGAATACGTGGCTAGGCAAGGATACGACCACGAAGACAGAAAAGTTGCAAGGAGCGCGATCACCTGACGAGTTCGAGACGTCTTGTGGGCAGCGAGGTTAGGCGGTTCAGTGGCGTGAAGGAGAAAGAAGGAATTCCTCAACGAGGAGACGGGCGAGGAGCGGAGGATTGTGACGGATGACGCCATGCTCCTCCAGAAGGTCATCCATATACAAGCGGACTTTCCGCTTGATGGTTTTATCGCGATCCACGAGGACGGCTTCAGCGCCTTCGGCTCTATATCGGCGGGCTACTTCGGGGGAGATGGATTTGCGGTTGGCGACGACCGCGTCAATCACGCGGCCGGGAACATGATTTTCAATGGCGCGAAGATGGTCGCTAAGAGAGTAGTGGGTTGTTTCGCCGGGCTGGGTCATGAGATTCGCGATGTAGATCCGAGGCGCCTTTGAACGCACGATGGCGCGTGCGATTTCTGGGATGAGGAGATTGGGAATCACGCTGGTGTAGAGCGATCCCGGGCCCATGAGGATGAGGTCGGCCTGCTGAATAGCCTCGATGGCTGCGGGTAGCGGACGCACGCGCCGAGGAGACATTTCAATTTTTCGGATGGGAAGCTGGCTGCGCGAGATGCGCGTTTCGCCCTGCACACGCGTGCCATTGACCAAAGTCGCGACGAGATGAACGTTCGACACCGTCGAGGGGAAGATCCGGCCGCGGACCGCGAGGACTTTGCCGGAAACGCGAACGGCTTCGGCGAAGTCCCCAGTGACGTGGGTGAGCGCGGCGAGGAAGAGATTCCCGAAGTTGTGGCCGCGAAGCCCGCGGCCCGCATGAAAACGGTATTGGAAAAGGCGGCTGAGTAACGCTTCATCCTTGGATAGAGCGACCATGCAGTTGCGGATGTCTCCGGGAGGAAGGACCCGATTTTCGCGCCGCAGGCGGCCGGAGCTGCCTCCGTCATCGGTCACGGTGACGATCGCGGCGAGATCGGTGATCGGCCGTTGGGGAGAAGGATGCTGGTCGCTGCGGCGGACCACGTGCTCTTTCAGACCGCGGAGGAGCGTGGAAAGGCCGGTGCCGCCGCCGAGAGCAACCACGCGGAAGCCACGGAAAGCACGCTTATCTGAGCGGGAAGTCTTCATCAGAGGCTCAAGCTCCCAAGACTCACCACGAAATGGAGAGCGCCACCCTCGTTGGAAACGCCTACCGGGAAAGACCTTCGGTGAGTGGCAAACAGAATTCTCTGAACTCGTGGTTCACGGAAAAGTGGCCTGTGCTTGCTTATGGGGCTAGGGCTCACCGAGGACTACGCGAGCGTATTTAGCCCGAGTAGCCTTCCTTTTCAGGATACAGCAATTCGGTGAAGCGTGGGTCTTCCTGGAGGAAGTTAAAGTCCTCGTCGTTGCGCGCGTGGAAACGGTTGGCGGGGCGGAGTTCGATGGCTACCTTGAGATTGGCCAGCGCCGAATCAGCTTCGCCAGTCAGGCAATCGAGGGCCGCAAGAGCGTAGTGAATGTGGTCGGCCTTGGGCGCGAGCTTGCGCGCTTTTTCCAGACTTTCGCGCGCCTCATCCCAACGGCCAAGATTCATCATGGCCACGCCGCGCTGGTAATGCTCTTCAGGAGATTTGGGATTTTGTTCGGCCGCGGGCCTCATGCGCTGTTCGGTGATGCGAAGGTGCGTGCGCGCGCGGTCGGCGAGTTCCTTGCTCGGTCCCGCTATGACCTTTTCAAGTTCCTGTTTGGCACGTTGGAATTTCTGCTGGTGGAAGAAAGACATGGCTTCTTCATAGACTTTCATCTGCGCCTGGACGAGCGGGTCCACCAGTTCTACGCCGCCACGCTGTGGGGGAGGTGCAGGCAAGTTGTTCTTTTTCTTTGGCTTACCTTTGACCTGGGCCGAGGAGTGAGACCGGCTGGAAGAGGACTTTTGCGCTTTCGCCATGGCGCGAATGTAACAAAGGCTTGCGCTTACGTCAACGGAGGCGAACAGGCTGTGGAAAGTGACGTGTCGGATAGCCTTTACCGTCCGGGAGCATGTGCGAAAATAAGCTAGCGGAACAACGCCCTTCTCCCGGAAACTAGAAGTGTGGCTTGCGTCAGAAACGCGTGTCGGGATCATTGGCCTGCCCCGACCGCGTGTGTTATAAGTTCAAGTTTGAACTCAGGTTAAAGACTCGTGCCTTTCATCAACTTTCCTGCACGCGAAATCAATTGCAAGCTTGTGTACTACGGTCCGGGTCTCGGCGGAAAGACCGCCAACCTGCAGTGGATCTACGACCACACGGGACAGAACCTCAAAGGGAAGATGGTCTCCCTGGCGACGGAAACGGACCGCACTCTGTTCTTCGACTTCCTACCCTTGGATTTGGGGACGGTGCGTGGATTCAAGACCCGCTTTCATCTATATACCGTTCCCGGCCAGGTCTTTTATGAAGCCAGCCGGAAATTGATCCTCAAAGGCGCGGACGGTGTGGTGTTCGTGGCGGACTCGCAGGAAGAACGGTTGGACGCGAATTTTGAAACGCTGGAAAATCTTCAGGAACACCTCAAAGAACACAACCTGAATTTCGCGACGATTCCGTACGTGCTGCAGCTCAACAAGCGCGACCTGCCCAACGCGATGGGGGTGCCCGAACTGACCAAGCAGTTGCAGAAAAAGGGCGAGCCGGTGATCGAGGCAGTGGCGATTCAGGGACTAGGCGTGTTCGAGACGCTCAAAGAACTTGCCAAGATGGTCCTGGCTGAGCTGAAAAAGGGCGGCTAATTCCTTCAGTACAACTGAAAAGTGATCTCAAACGGAACTAATGTTGGAACGGCTTTGCCGTTGAGCTGTGCAGGTTGGCACCTCCACGTAGTCATCGTCTTAAGCGTCATTTCGTTAAGGCCGCCAGGCGCGCCGGTAACAACACGTAGAGGCTCTACTCTCCCATCGAGGCTGATGAGAGCTTCGACTTGAACAATTCCGCTGAAATGGGCGTCTCTGGCGTCCTGAGTGTACGGCGGGCTTGGCATATTGAAGCATCGCGGCATTCCAACCCCCTGTACACCTGCGCGATAAACTCTTTCACCTCTAAGGGTCTCACCAAAAGGGGGAAGAGTCTCAAGGGCGTCAGTAGGTGAGATATCAGCGTGCAGAAAACCGACGGAAAAGTCTGCTTTTACATTCAACGGCTTCCGCTTCTCGTCAATCACACTCAGAAAGTGAGTGGATAGCTCAATTTTGTCTTCTCCCTTCTTTGTCGTCTCTCCCAGAACGAAAACATCAGCGTTTAGTTTTTTGGCAAGCCAGCGTGCCACTCCTGACTGATTCTGAACTCGTGACGGAATTCGGTCCCGCTGAAGGAGGTTACGGAGTAGAGACCTATCGACCGCGCCATACGCTCCCTCGCCCTTAGCAAGCTGGGAAGAAAGCATGTCCGCCAGCTGAATCCCGAGCCCGGAAGTGTGGCTGTTAGGCAGGACGAAATCCATAACCAGAATTTTGCAGCTGCTATGCTGACAACCGACTTTCCCTGCATGCCGCGTGAACTGTGATACGAACGGTGCCAGAGGTCCGGACGAAGCAGCAGAGGACCCTTGAGTCTGTATAGTCGGCTGTTGCCCATGCAATGACGTGGTTTGTGCCAATACAAGAAGAAAAGCGATGGAAGAAAGGCGAGCCGCGGAAAGTGATCTCATGGCGGCACTATACCAATGTGATGAATTGGCGAAATGAACCCGGTCACATCTCCTTGTGATGGAAATAGTTCAGAAGCTGGCGGAGGCAGCCGCTTCGGAGTCGAACGTCGGGATGGCTTCGACGAGGCGGGTCACGGTGAGGGCGTCGCGCACGCGGCCGGGCTGGCAAACCAAGTGAAGCCCGCCACCCTGTCGAGCGAGCGAAATGGACAGCTTCACAAGGGACGAAATGCCGGAGCTGTCAATCTGCGGGATGTCGTTGAGATTCACGATCATCTTCTTGGCGCCTTTTTGCAAAAGCTGCTGGGTGAAGTCGTTGAGGTGCTCACTCGGGTCGCCAATGGTGAGGCGGCCATGAATTTGAAGGTAGTGGATGCCGCCGGATTCGCGCGCAAGGACTTCCAACGGTGGATGGAGCGTCATGAGATTCCCCTCAGTTCGACGTCAACGGCTGCGGACCCAGTGGCGAGTGGCAGCACGGGTGGCACTTGCATTATACGATGAAGGACATGGAGAACAAGCCTAGTGCGGCCCGGCGCCATCCTTGGAACGTGACCACGGAAGAGGCGCGCGCGATTCAGGAACGCCTGCGGAAAGAATGGGAAGGAACTGACCGTCTGGGGAAGATCCGAACGGTCGCGGGCCTGGATGCAGCGTTTGTGCTTGCCGAATCTCAGGCACTGAAGAAACCCAACCGGTGGCAACGATTGCGCGACGCGAACCGCGCCATCGGATGCGCCGTGGTGTACCTTTTTCCTGAGATGGAAGAACTGGAACGGGCCTATGCGATTGTGCCGCTGGAGTTCCCTTATGTCCCGGGACTGCTGAGCTTTCGTGAAGTTCCGGCGTTGCTGGCGGCGCTTGCAAAATTGACAGACCTGCCGGACCTGCTTTTCTGCGATGGACAGGGTTATGCGCATCCCCGG
>DASPTY010000102.1:0-27079 GCA_035623175.1 Candidatus Limnocylindrales bacterium
AAGTGGCCAACTATCTAGGGAACTATCACGCGGCATCCGATACGTTCGACAAGGTGGACATTCGCGAACTCAAGCTGAATACGGTGCTCGCCGCAGTCACCGCCTGGGGCATAGCGGATCACGCGGAGCCCATCGGGAGG
Source organism: Candidatus Limnocylindrales bacterium (assembly GCA_035623175.1). Taxonomy (GTDB): domain Bacteria; phylum Acidobacteriota; class Terriglobia; order Acidiferrales; family UBA7541; genus Acidiferrum. Next base: position 141 of record DASPTY010000102.1, read on the forward strand.
CGGCAGACTCGAGCAGAACTCGAAGAACTTATGAAGGAAACCGGTCTCGACAAGGAACTGCAGGCGCTGGGACTATGGAGCGATTTCCAGTCAGGAGCGCGCGGACGCAGACCGTGATCTCGTTTCAATGGGCGACCTGGTGAGTCAGGAGTTCCAAGTGACGCGGGAGAGCTGCTTCCGGCGCGATTCCCATTCGGCGCTGGAGAGGATGCGCGGAGCGACCTCGATGAGGCGGGGAGTCAGTTTGAAAACGGTGGCGGCGTTCCAGGGATGGCCGTCGCGAGTGCGGTACTCGCGGATGTTGAGAGTGTCGGCCATGCTCTTGAAGGAAACGTCCTGAACGATCATCTCGGTAAGAAACCGAAGGGTCTGCATTTCCAGAGGATCGTCTTCGAGATGGCGGCCATCAGCGGCGATCCGTAGGCCAAAGGGAATTTCCTCGGATTCAGGTTGAGCGGCAGGCTCGGGGGGCTCGCCAGACACTTCGACTTCACGTTCCCATTCCAGGGCCACAAGGCTCCAGCCGGCATCGTGCATCTTCGATAGGTACGTGGAAGTTGGCAGAATGCTGACCTTCTCTCGAATGCGATCAATCTTCTTCATGGGAATGCCTCCAGAATCTGCTCCACGGCATAGGCGAGATGTACCTGCCCAGGGAGAGAGGAGCAATTCATTCGCCATCAGGCTCGGCGACGTAAACATTTGAAAAAAGGCAGATCAACACGGTTCGGGATGAATGGTGAGGGAGAAAAGTGTCCGCTAGTGGGAAGTGGATGTCGCGCTTGCGGACACTGCCTTGCGGTCCGAGGATGACCAAGTATGAACTGCCGCCAGGCATGAGCCGGCAAGTGCCAGGCAAGCTGGCAGCTTCATCTGTTTTTCTTGGAATTCTTGGCAAACGAGCGGATGTAGGTCACTAGTTGCGAAATTTGCGCGGAGCTTAATCCTCGTTGGGAAAACGCGTGTGCATACTCGACGTGCCCGACGCCAAAAGCAATCGCGTTATAGAGCTCTTCGTCAGACTTTTTCTGGACAGCTTCGGAACGCAAATCCTGCGGCTTGATTTTCATTTGCGCGTGCCCATTGCCGTCCCCGTTCGCGCCGTGACAGCTCAAGCATCGCTCCTTGTACGTAGACTCCGCGTCGTCTGCGGCGCTCGCGGACGATGCGAACATCAAGCCCAGCCCAACGATAAAGATCAGCACTCGCACATGGCCCTCCAGGATTTGCACGAATTTTGTTCGAGGTAACAGATAAATCGGAGCGAAGTCAGTTCCAGAGTACACCCTGTATCGGCGTGTCCATTTTGGACTCGAGAGGGCGTGTCCATTCTGTGCCTAGTCGGGAATATCGAGGATTGGCGGCGAGCACCTTGCCTATGCCCCGTTAAAGCGAAGGCGGCAAATTTCTCTGGGGAGAGGAAACTGCCGGCCAAAGCCGATCGTGGATGCCTCCGGCTGCTTCTTGCGAAGCCGATAGTCGGGCACGATAAGATTTTTGGGATTGGCGAATCGAAAAAACGGAGCGTAGAAATAATTCGACAGCAGGCCGCCGCAACACTATATTGTCGGGTACTGCCGATTCAACCAAGCCGACCTACGCAGGCCGATGGAGACTCACAACCGCCATGTTCATGTCCCCAGAGCTCGAATTCGTGCTCGTGTCCAACGACTATGCGACCATGAACGCCGTCGCCGCAGGAGTGAAGAAATACGGCGGCAAGTTTGTGGTGGTCCCGGCGGCTGAGGCGGCGCGGGATCACCTGAACCGGCGCAAGGTGGACGGAGTATTCGTCGACCTGGAGGTCCAGGGCGCGCTGGGACTGATTGAGTCGATTCGCAAGGGAACTTCAAACAGCAAAGTGGTGATCTTCGCGTGTGTGAGGGGCAGCAAAGAAAATACAAGCACTTTGAACGCCGGGGCCAACTTTCTTTTGCCGAAGCCGCTGCGCGAGGACAACGTTGCGCTGCACCTCGTGATTGCCAAGGACCTGCTGGCGCGCGAACGCCGCCGATATTTCCGCAGGGGCGTCAACATGCCGGTCGTGTTGAAGGAAGGCGAAGTGGAGCAACGGGCCCGCATGACCAACCTGAGCGAAGAAGGAATGGCCGTGCATACCATGAAGCCGCTGAAACATTCGGCGGCCGTGGACTTCGCGTTTGAATTGCCGTTGGGAGTAAGCATCAAGGGGAAAGGACGCGTCGCCTGGGTGAACACGGAAGGGATGGCGGGGGTTGCCGTGCAGATTTTTCACGGGAAGGGGAAGGAAGACCTGGAAGCTTGGCTTTTGGCGCAGGAACACCTCGATTCAAAGGGAAAGGCACCGGGAGAATGATACGTCCGTGGCGAATATGCGGCTCCGGGAGGAGAACGCGATGAGGGCAGGACAAGTGGGGCGAGATCATGAGCGTTATTGACGAAGTCCTTAAGGCTAACGAAATCTACTCTCGCACGCACGAGTTGCGCAGCCTGACGCCGCGACCCGTGCGGAGACTCGCCGTGCTGACCTGCATGGATACGCGGCTTTCGATTCGCACCCTGGGGCTGAAAGCCGGGGATGCCCACATCATCCGCAATGCTGGCGGGATCGTGACGGAGGACACGCTGCGCTCGCTGGTGGTGTCGCACTTCCTGCTGGGCACCGAGGAGATCATGGTCATCAACCACACCGATTGCGGGTTGATGCAGACCAGCGAGGAGGATTTGCGGACGAGAATTCAAAACCGCACAGGGACCGCATCGGTCAGCCCGGCATTTTTCTACGCGTTCCAGAACATTGATGAAAACGTCCGGCACCAGTTGCAGAAGCTGCGCACTCATCCATGGATTCCCGCGAGTGTGACGGTGCGCGGGTTTGTGTACGACGTGACCAGCGGCCTGCTGCGGGAAATCAAAGACTACTGACAGTCCGCGACCCACGAGGCGCTGAGCCGAAGTGAGGTCGAGGATTGTCGCATTATTGGCCCACATCGCCGCAGAGGAAGGCTTCGTAGCGGCGCAGCTCGGCGAGGGAAGCTTCGGCGATGAGGCGGTAGACAACCGCGCGAACCTGGTTGGGCAAGCGTTTTGCGGTGAGCGGGTCGCAGATGACCACAGAGGCGTCGCGCAAGCCACGCAACCACCCAGCACGGCGAGCATCGCGGAGCAACAAGCATTCGGTGGAGAAGCGAGCGGCGAGAAGCACGGTTTGCGCAAGCTTCAGAAACCTCGGCCAATGGGACGCGACGCCCACAATCGCGGTGGTGGGCGCGGGCAACCATTCGCTGAGGGACTCACCGACGGAGCGTACCTGAAGGGTCAACAAATCCGCATCTCCGGAAAGCGATTTCGGCAGCTTGGCGGCGGTGCGAGCCAGGGCTACGGGAACTGCGCCTTGCAGGACTTCGGCATTCAGCTTACCGGGCGCGCAGCTCTTCACAGGCAGCCGCACGGCCGAGCGGATTTCAGCAGCCAGAATTTCACGCAGTTCGGCGTCGGGTTCGATCAGAAGGAAGTGGTCTGGCGGCTGGAGTTGGAACCAGTGCTGCACGCGCGCACGCAGCGAAGCCAAAGGGACTCCCAGTTTCCTTGCCGAGCGGAAAAAGTCGGCGATGAGATGGTCGAGTTCCATGTCGCTTGAGGGAGGAAGCGCGGGAGGCGTCTGCCGAACGTAGATGCCGCTGCCGTGGCGCGATTCGACCCACTGCTCTTTCTCGAGTTGGCGGTAGGCTGCGCTTACAGTGTTGGGATGCAAGCCGAATCGGCGCGCCAGAGCGCGAGTGCTGGGAAGACGCTCGCCGGGCGCCAGATCGTTGCAGTGAATGGCGAGGATGACTTGCGTGGAAAGCTGATCGCGCAGGGGAATTTCAGTGCCGCGTGCAAACCAGAGGCGCATGCCGAAACATTGTAGAACCTGTCAGAGATTCTCGACAGCGTGGCGGTCACACGATTGGCTTGGCGATCGAAGAACACTTTGACTTCCCCCGGCGGCAAAGAACCCAAGAACCACCCTCAAAAACCGAGGGTGGGGCACCCTCCGTGATTCAGGGGTTGGCGAGAGTTTGCGGGCAGCGTCTTCCCGCCGTGCGCAGGAACAGCAAAGTTCTAGTCCAAAGGCGACACGCCAACATCTTTAATGGACGTCTGAGTGCCGGATGGCTTTCGGAACGCTTTCGATATCTACCAGGCCAGAGCAGCCGTAGAGAGGAGGCAGAATATCCTGCGGCCGGTGATTGCGCCGCCACTCGGCCACGCGCTCCGTGCCGGAGCGGTAAGCGGGCAGGTACATTCTTCCGAGCAGAGGATGCCTTCCCCAGGCACCTGAAAGTTTGTCGGCGCGCTCCTCGGTCACGAGAAAATCCTGGCGCAGAATCTTCACGACTTCGCCTTGGGCCAAATTCTCTTTCCACGTGAGATACGAAGACTGATTCTTGGCGTCGTCCTGCAGAAGGGCCAAGAGCACGCCAATTTGCAGGTCTTCGTCGGGCAATTGCTCGACTTCGGTCACGCCGTGGGCGATGAGGATGGCGTTATTGGCGATGCCCTCGAAGAGGGTTGCGGCACGCGTGTTCATGGTCAGCACACTGGCTTCAAAACCGGCTTTGCCGCGCACGAACAGATCCTGCAGGTACGCAAACGTGGTTACGTGGCCGGGGACCACTTCGTGGCTCACGAGTTGCTCGAATTCGGGCACCGAGATTTTCAGGGAGGCGTTGATTTCGTAAGTGGCCTCGTATTGAGGGCTGCGGTCCGCGTTCCTGGCGCGGCCCAGATAGTTCATTGAGCCGGAGAACCAGGCGTCTTTGATGGGCAGGAATTCGATATTGGCTCGTGGCACACGCGAAAGTTCCTTCGGCAGGTACGGCATGAGGTTCGACTCGCAGAGGCGGTCGTACTGCGCTATGACAGCGTTACCCAGCGCGCGCACGGATGCCATGGGAACCTGGCGCTCGCCGCGCCACATATCCACCGCTTTCAACATACCGCCGGCACCAGCGGTCAAGTAGCCGGCGCGGCTCAGAAGCTCCGTGACTCGTTGCCGCTTGGCCTCCGGCTTTGAAGGCTCGGGCGCGCGGCCGGTTGAGGCTTCGACGCAGCGGTCGTACGGCACGGGTGCGCCCTTGCCCAAGATTTCCATCGCGAGATCCCACATCGCCGCCAAACTGGTTGCCAGCCCAGCCAAATAGGCTCCGCGCAGGCCGCTGATTCCATCAATCTCGCTTCGAATACCTTCAATCGCTCCCGCAACGTCGACTTGCTTCAAATACTCATCAATGGCGTTGCGGTCCACGCTCTTTCCCGTGACGCCACCTGCATTTCTGACGCGCGTGGCGGCCGGAGCCGTATAGGCCCATGGCAATGGTTCGTCCGAAAACCACGAATCCGCGATGAAGCGGCCGGTTCCGGAAGGGCACATGACGTCGCCGCCCCATAAGGTGTCGATCCCCAAGACGGCATTTGCGACAGATCTTCCTACTCGGTCCATGGGATCTCCTTCTCTTTTTTGAGTGAGCCGAACCAGACGTACAGGCAGAGTGCGAAGAACATTACCGCGGAAATTGTTTGTGAGACAGCCTCGTTCCCATAAAACGGCGTGTAAATCCACTCTTCCTTGAAGCGCGGCAGAAGCCGCATCGCGGCGCCCAACACACCGCCAAGCGCGCCGCCGGCCATCAAGCCGGATGCGATGATGACGCCGCGCTCGCGCACGCGCCTCCCGGGATCGCCGCCCATCCTTTCGCTGCGCTTGGTCAGCCAATGAGACAAGAAGCCGCCGACCAGCGCGGGCGTATTCAATTCAAGTGGCAGATACATCCCCAGGGCAAAAATGAGCGAGGGTTGGCCGAGCATCTCGAGAATTAGGGCGACCATTGCGCCCGTGCCGAACAACAGGTACGCGATTGGCTGGTGACTCATGAATCCTTCCACAAGCGCTTTCATGATGGACGCTTGCGGTGAGGCGAGCACCGGCCTCAAGTCGCCCGGGGCTGATTCGCCAAACTGAAAGGTGCGCGCGAGCATGACCACGGTCAGTCCCGCGGCGATCGCTGCAGCGATGATTCCGAGGAATTTCACTTTTTCCTGCGCGGCGGGCGTGGAACCGAGCCAGTAGCCCGTCTTCAAGTCGGTGATGGCCTGCCCGGAAACGGAGAGTGCGGTGCAAACGATTCCGGCGATTGCCATCACAAAGAACATGCCGCTGGTTCCCGATACGCCAAAGCGCAGAAGCACGGCGGAGGAGAAAATGATGGTGAGCATTGTCATGCCAGAGACGGGATTGCGCGCGGTGGTGGCGATGGCATTTGCTGCGACGGATGCGAAGAAGAACGAGAATATGAGCGTCAACAGCAGTCCTGTAACGATTACAAGCCAAGAACTTTCGAGATTTCCGAGAAGCAGCGCGGTACCAATAGCGCCCAGAACGACGCCGAGGAGAATCGTGGCCATGGAAATGTCACGATCGGTACGTTCCGGAGTTGCGACTTCGCCCTTGCGAAAGACGCGCAGGGCAATGCCAAAGGAACCGGCCACGATGCGCAGGGATTTGATGATGCCGAAAATGCCTGCGGTCGCAATCGCGCCCACGCCAATAAAGCGCGCATAGTTTCGATAGATTTGCACCGCGGTCATCTTGGCGATGGGAATGGAAGCCGGATAGACTGCGGAATCGAGGTGGCTCCCGACGAACCAAATCAGCGGCACGAGCACGAAATTCGAAAGGATGCCGCCAGCACAGAGAATCATCGAACTGCGCAGACCCATCACGTAGCCGAGGCCGAGGATGAAACCGATGGCATCGAAGCTGAAGGCCATACGCGCGCGCTCGGTGAGTAAACGCATGGGAGAGACGAAACGGAAGTCAACGAACTCCTTCCAGACATGAAACGTGGTCACGAAAAAGTCGTACACGCCCGCGACGGCGGTAGCTTGCAGTAACAGCTTCGCTTGCGAGCCACCTTTTTCGCCGGTCACCAGAACTTCCGTGATGGCCGTCGCTTCCGGGTAGGGGAGAATTCCGTGCTGCGCGCGCACAAAGTAGCGCCGCAGGGGAATCAGAAAAAGTATGCCCAAGCAGCCGCCGGCCAGGCCGATAAAAATCGTCTGCACGGGATGGGGGCTGAGTTTCAAAATATAGAGCGCCGGCACAGTGAAGACGATTCCTGCCACCACCGCGCCCGGCACGCCGCCGATGCCAGTGATGATGACGTTTTCAAGGAGCGAGGAGCGCCGTGAATAGACGCGCGCCAGACCGATGGCCAGGATCGAAATTGGGATGGCGGATTCCAGCACCTGCCCGACCTTGAGACCGGAGTATGCCGCAGCCACGGTGAAGATGATGCAGAGCAGAAGTCCCCAGCCGACGGAGCGTGCGGTCACCTCCGGCAACTTTGCGTCGGCCGGCACCAATGGCTGATATTTTTCGCCAGGGTTTAGTTGTTTGTAGGCGTTCTCAGGCAGGGACTTCGTGTTGAGTTCGCTCATGGGCCGAACAGCCTCCGAGGGAAGGATGGTGTTGCGCTGTCTTCATTAGCAGATCCGCCGCCACAGTAGCGGCAAAGCAAAAGCTCTCTGCGGTTTTTTAATCACGCGAAAGCCAAACGTCACGAATGAATCGGATCAGGATCAAGCTACGTGCCTGGAGCGAGGGCAAGCGTTAACTGGATTATACGCTGCAAAGAGGCCCGAGGACCAAAGGTCATCCACGCTGGCTGAGAACGAAGAGGGCGGGCGAGGTGATCAGCCGCGCACCAGTGGGGTGTCGAGCAGTTCGTGCGTCTTGACCGGGAGGCCGAACCCGTTTTCCAAGCTGCGGCGGTGCTTTAGAATTTGCTGCATCTCCTCGGGCGTGCCGCGCACAGGCAGAGCATGGGACATGGCATCGTCGAGCATGGCCCAGCTCACTTCAGAGGCGATGACGCTGTCGCGCGCCTGCGGGAAGCCAAGGTTCTTTCCTGCGAGGATGGAGCGGGCGAAAACATCCACCATGACGTCGAGCTTCTTGTCGTTGAATGGAGCCGTTTTGCGAATGGTGTTGTGGACGCCATGGAGTTCCACAGTGGCCTCGGCAAAGTCATGCCTCATGCGCGCGACGCCTTTGGTACCGATGACATCCACGTAGCAATTGTGTGTCTGCTCCTTGGCCAAGTGGCCGTAGATAAACCCTTGCGTGATGTCGAAGACCACACCGTTGGCGAAGGTGCCGTGGGCCTGAACCCACCACGGGTCCTTGTGATCCCACATGCGGAGTCCTTGCGCATGCCAGCTCTCGTATTCGCTCTTGGCGTACCAGCGTGCGACGTCCACGTAGTGCATGCCGCAATCGTGGAACGGCGGGCCTTCGGGGTCGTGGCCTTCGAGCGGCATGTGGCCCGGAGTCATGTGGCAAATCCGGATCACCGCGAGGTCGCCGATTTCGCCGTCTTCGATGAATTGCTGGATGTCCTTGTGATACCAGGCATTGCGATTGAACAGATTGACGGCCACAAGGCGGTCACCGGCTTCAATTTCGTGGACCAGTTGCCACTCCGTGGCAATGTCGGCGCCGATGGGCTTTTCCGCGAGGACATGCTTGCGGTTCGCCAGGGCTTGCCGAATCTGCTGTGGCCGCGCATCTGCCAGGGTGAACAAGCCGACGGCATCGATCGAGGTGTCACCAAAAATGGCATCTGGTTCGTCATAAATCGCCGCTTCGGGAACTTGCTGTGCAGCCAGTTGGCGTGTTTGACTGCGGATGTCGTACACGGCCGCTACGTCCCAAAGGTCGCTTTCCTGCATCGCGGCAACAAAACCGCGTCCCATCCTGCCGTAACCGATGATTCCCGCCCTGAGCTTGTTTGGCATGTGCGTGGGTGACTACCGCTCGAGTACCTCCTGCTTTATTGTTCTTGGCCGCAAATCGCAACCGCTCCATCCGGAGCTGGAGCGCTTCCCTGTGCAGGCCACGTAACATGTTAGGCAGAACTGCCCTGCTGGGCCGTGATATTCATCACAGGAGATTTGCGGCTCATACTTTTCCCTTCAAAAATCAAGTAGATGCGAGGATGTGGAGAGACTCCTGATTGCCTCCTATGTACCGCAGCGCACGAGCCTTCAAGCTATACTGGCGAGGTGACGCAGAAGAACAAAACTGATACAGCCGCGGGCAAAATTCTGGCGCTGGACTATGGGCGCAAGAAAATTGGGATGGCGCTTGCCGATTGCGAGGCACGCGTGGCCGAGCCTCACACTACGCTGGAGCGCATCAACCGCAATGAGGACATGCGCCGGTTGCGCGAATTCGTGCGCGATCACGGCATCAGGCAAATTATCGTCGGCTTGCCGCTGCGGCTGGACGGCACACCGAGCGCAATGGCCGAGGAGGCTACCCGCTTCGCCGAGCGACTGCGCAAGCAGATTGGAGTACCGGTCGAGATGGTGGACGAGCGGTTGACGAGCTGGCAGGCCGAGCAACTCCTGGAGCAGGAGTTCGGACGACGCATCACGCACCACGAAACTCCACGTGGACGCAAAAAGAATGCCCGTGCCTCGGAGGACAAGTACAGCGTCGACGCGGTTGCCGCCATGGTGATTTTGCGAGAATATCTGGCTCGAAACTCCACGGCCCGGGAGCATACCTAGTTTGCGCGTATTTGTAGCCCTCGTCCTTGTCCTACTGCTTGCCGCCGGTGCGGCCGCCGGATTCCTCTGGTACAGCATCGAAAAGCCATACGGAACGATACCCGCGGAGGGCGTGTTCGTGCAGATTCCGCATGGCGCTTCGCGGAGAGCGGCCGCGCATATTCTGAAAGAAAACGGCATCGTTCGGAGCGCGATTGCGTTCGAGATTTACGCGCGGCGCCATCCTAAACGCACGCCCGTGGCCGGCGAATATTTCTTCGACCATCCGCTGACGGGCAAGGAAGTTTTCTGGAAACTGGCCAATGGCGAGGTCTACTATCAGCAATTCACGGTGCGCGAAGGGGACACCATTTTCGACATCGCGCAGAACCTGGAATCGGCGAAGCTGATGAAAGCCGCGGATTTCGCGAAGGCGGCGGGCGATCCCGCGCTCGTCCGAGACATCGCTCCCGATGCAAAATCCCTCGAAGGATTCCTCTTTCCCGCCACCTACAATCTCCAGCGTCACGCTGCGCCCGCTGACCTTGCGGCCATGCTGGTGCGCAAATTCCGCGAGACGCTGCAAAAGGCCGCGCCAGATAAGCTCGATCCACTAATTCCCGGAACGCCGCTCCTCTCTGTGGTGACGCTGGCTTCGCTGGTAGAGGCTGAGACTCCCAAGCCGGACGAGCGCCCGGTAGTCGCAGGCGTCTATACAAATCGGTTGCGCAAGCGAATGCTACTGCAATGTGATCCTACGGTGATCTACGCGCTGAAGCAGGCGGACCAGTACAAGCCGCCGCTCACGCTGAAGGATTTGCGTTACGACTCGCCGTACAACACATATGAACATCGAGGATTGCCGCCCGGGCCCATTGGAAATCCAGGTGAGTCAGCAATCCGCGCGGCGCTCGCCCCCGCGCAGACCGACTTCCTCTATTTTGTCGCCAATACGCAGGGCGGCCATTTTTTTGCGGCGACACTGGCGGAACACAACAAAAATGTGGCCAAATATCACCGTCTGCTAAATGGGGAACCCGCCGAACCCGCAGTTACGGAGGCGCGCCATTCGCATGCTCACAAGCGCGCCGCCCGCTCGGCCCAAAAAGGCAAGCGATGACCCAAAGCCTGCAAACGAAGAAAGCAATGATCCTCGAAGCCGCGCGCGATCTTGGCATCCAGAAATGGTCGACGGCCGAAATCGACCAGTTGCGCCGGAAACTTATTGCCGACCACGGCGAGGCTGGCAAATCGAGCAACGATTACATCGCCGATGTCTTGAAATCGATGGGGTGGCGAGTGCAGCTCACTGAACGCGAGGAAGCCGAAGAACGCTTCGAGGAGGAGTTTGAAGACATCCTGCACTTCAAGACGCTGCAAGACGCCGAAGTCAGCCTAACGCGACTCGACGAACTGCTTCGGCGGTTCCGCACGCACAGCGAAACCGCCGCGGTCGGACGGGTTCTGGAAATCGCGCGACTGGGCAAGCGCCGGGCGGAGATGATTTCCCACAATCGCAAGGTGGAGGCTCGCAAGCGAGAGGAAAAGAAGGAAATTGCGGAATGGTTCCGCATCTGGCTGGAGACGCCGGATGCTTTCTTTGATTGGCTTGAGATTCGGAAGACTTCCCCGGCTTTCCTGGAAAAATTCGGCGACATCAGCGCCGAGGAATAGGCATGCACGCGGAAAATCCAGCGCCAGACCTGCCTCCGTATTCTCTAGACGTTCAGGCGCTAGAGCTAGGAGCGGACACAAAAGCCATCGGCCTCGAGTTGATTGAAACCGAGTCGCGCGAGCCTCTACGCGGAGCCGAAGCCGCGGAAATCTGGGCTGCGGCGCTTGTTGCTCTTGCCGCGAAAGAGCCTTTCGCCGTGGATTTCTTCAGCCATCTCGATCGGATACGCGATTTCTGCAAAGCGCACAACATCGAATTCCGCGAGTCCGCAGCCCGGTGTGTGGTAATTCTGCAACCTTCGCGCGACACACTGCGCCAGCTCGTGGCCCGATTTGACGGAGAGACTTTCGGGTTCCGCGCTGGAACTTCGGCCCAAAAGGAAGATGCTGGGCTCGAAGGCGAGCTTTCGCATCGAGGTTTGGACGCGTACCAGGCAGCGTACCCTCGCTATACGTTTTGCGCGGTATGCGAACCGAGCGATGGCTGGGTCACGGTGTTAAGCCAATCCCTCTGGCCAACGGAGATTATTCGGCGTGTCCGCCCGACGGTTCAGGCGTTCGACGTCTATATTGCCCGACCCCAATAGTGCGTGAATTACGCTAAAATAAAGGGCGTAGCGCTAACGGGGGCTGTCTTGATTGGCGGGTGAAGGCGTGGGGTTACCCGCAACGTGTGAGCGAACTCGAACTTCGTGCTCCTCTCACCTGGATTGTGGCAGCAGAGCTATACATCGCGCGGTCATGCGTTTTCCTGTGGCTGGCAAATTGCTCCTTAAGGGTCAGGAATTCGGAAACACTCGATGAAACGTGCGTGGAAATGTACGGTTTGGCTGACACTGTCGGCTGTGGCTTGCGGCTGCGGCGGCCACAGTGGCGTCACGAAAACCACCACCGTTCCCGCGGCGATGCGCCCGGTGGCGCTAGAGGCTACGCCCGAAGAACTTCTGGACCGCTACAACATGCTTGCGCGGAATCTACAGTCCCTTAACGCGACGGTGGAGCTGAAGCCGACGGCCGGTTCGGCGTACAGCGGGGTCATCAACGAGTATCACGAAGTGAAGGCGTTTTTGCTCGCTTCACGGCCCTACAATGTGCGCATGATTGGCCAGGTTCCGGTAATCGGCAAAACTGTCTTTGACATGGCCAGCGACGGACACGATTTCGAGGTGTCGATTCCTCCGAGGAACAAGTTCCTGGTCGGCACTGTTGCCCTGAACCGGCCGAGCGCCAAGCCCATCGAGAATCTTCGCCCACAGCATCTTGTTGATGCCCTGCTGTGGCCAGAAGTGCGGAAAGAAGAGGTTGTTCTCCCCGAAGAATTCAACGATGAGACCGGGCGTTATTACGTGTTGACTGTGCTTCGCGGCGGCTACCAGAACGAAATTTTGCGCAAGATCTGGTTCGATCGCGCCAATTTGCACGTTGCGCGGCTTCAAACTTACGGCCCAAAGGGCGCGCTGGTTTCCGATGTTCGCTACGCAAACTGGCAAGCAGCCGACGCTGCGGCAGCGGCTGGTAGTCCGAAGCAGCCGGATTTTCCGCGCTCGATTTCGATTGACCGGCCGCACGATGAATACCGGCTGGACATGTCGGTGACAAAAGTATCTCTCAACGATCCGCTCACGCCGGATCGGTTTACGCTCGAAGCTCCGCAGGGGGCCGAGGTAGTTCAGCTAAGCGACGCGCCAAAGGACAAAGCGCCATGATGAGTCAATTTGTCCTGCGCAATCTTTTTCATCGGCCGATCCGTACACTCATCGGAGTTCTGGCAATTGCGGTGGAAGTTGCGCTCGTCGTCCTTATCGTCGGGCTAACTTCCGGCATGCTGCAGGAAACAGCGAAGCGCATAGAGGGAATCGGCGCGGACGTGCTGGTCCAGGCGCCTTCCGCGCAAGTGTTTTTGGGGATGAGCGGGTCACCCATGCCGGTCAAGATTGCCGATCGGTTGCAGGAGCAGAAGTATGTGCAGTCCGTCGCGCCTGCCATTCTTCAGTTCAATACTTCGGGCGGTGTCGAAACGGTCTGGGGCATCGACCCTGTTTCGTTCCGCGACGTTTCCAACGGCTTTGTATTCCATCAAGGCCGCGACCTCGAAGGACCTGACGATTTGCTCATTGACGATTTGGCTGCCAAGTCAAAGAAGCTCAAACTCGGCGATACCCACAACCTGTTCAACCATGACTGGAAAGTTGTTGGCATCATCGAGCATGGGAAAGGCGGGCGGCTCTTTGTGCCAATCCACACGCTTCAGGATCTCGTCGGCGCGCGCGACAAAGCCACCATTTTCCTGGTCAGGTGCACCCGGCCCGAGCACACAGACGATGTCATCTCGGAAATCAAGCAACTACTCCCGAATTATCAGGTTCGGCCAATCAAGGAGTTCATGACGCTCATGAGCTCTACGAACATCCCCGCGCTCGAAACTTTTATCCACTCTATGATTGCCCTCGCTGTCGCGGTCGGCCTTCTGGTTATTTTCCTGACGATGTACACGACGGTTCTCGAACGCACGCGGGACATTGGCGTGCTCAAGTCCCTCGGAGCCAGCAAGCTTTTGATTGTCCGCGCGCTACTTACAGAGACTGCGCTGCTGTGCTTCCTCGGGATTGTCGCCGGTGTCGGCCTGAGTTACCTGGTGCGCGCGGGTTTCATTGCGGCTTTCCCGACGCTTCCGATTTTGATCACTTACGGGTGGCTTATTCGCGCCGGACTCATCGCGCTGGTCGGCGCGATGGTAGGGTCCAGCTATCCCGCCTGGATCGCCAGCCGCAAGGATGCGGTTCAGGCACTCTCGTACGATTGATAGGAGCCCAGAGAAACTGGCCACATATGCCAATCACGGTTAGAATACAGACGAACGCGAGCTACTCGACGGACCCCGAGTTGAAGACTTTGGAGCCGATACTCAAAACCGAGAATCTGTGGAAGCTGTATCACGCGGGCAAAGTGGAAGTGCCTGCGCTCCGTGGAGTCAACTTCGACGTGCTTCCGGGCGAATCTGTTGCGGTTATGGGCCCCTCCGGGTGCGGGAAATCTTCGCTGCTCTACGTCATTGGAGGGCTGGCGCAAGCTTCACGGGGCAAGGTCTTCGTTGACGGAAACGATCTCTCGAACATGACCGACGCGGAGCGCACCAAGTTGCGCCGTTCGAAGATCGGGTTTGTCTTTCAGCGCTTCAATTTGCTGCCATCGCTTACCGCCAGGGGCAACATTGCCATCGCGCAATACATCCATGGGGATGGCTTCGATCCGCACCGCTTCGAGGTTGTCACCAAGCTGCTCGGGCTCGAAGGCCGCCTGCATCACCGGCCTTCCGAGATGTCCGGCGGCGAGCAGCAGCGCGTGGCCATCGCACGGGCGATCATCAATGAGCCGAAAATTCTGCTGGCCGATGAGCCCACGGGAAATCTCGACACGAAGAATTCGGAAATCGTCCTCGAGATGCTGCGGCGCTTGAACAAAGACCTTGGACAAACGATTGTGATGATTACGCACAACCCGGAAGCCACCACCTATTTCGACCGCGTCGTGCACATGCGTGACGGCGTCATCGTTGACGGCATTCCGGCGGACTGACATGACAGGTCTCGGCCAAATCCTGTACAAGACGTTTTTCTGGTCCTACGAGCGCGGGACATGGCAGTACGATGTGGCCGTCATCCTGATTCTCGTGTTTGTGCTAGCGACGCCGACGCGGTGGTTTCATGATCAACCACAAGTCGGGGTTCCCGCCACCGCCAACCAGGTCGAACTACTCACGCCGCCCGGTCAGATTGAAGAGTTTCGCGTGGACGCGCGCGTTCTCGCACCGCCCGAGCGCACGCCCGCGCTTTCCAACGATCTTCACAGCGCCATGCAAAAAGCTCGCCCCGACCTACGAGACGGAGGTTTCACTATCCGTCGAATCGAAGCGATTCGAGACGAACGCGGAAACGTCATCGCTTACGAAGTCGAGATCCGCCACTGACCACCAGGGAAACCCGACCTCATTCAGATGGCGGCACGCTTATAAAGAAGAAAAAGAAAAGGCCGGAGGCTTGCGCCTCCGGCCCGCGGTTGTGTGGTTGTTGCTTCCTTGCTAAAAGCTGAAGCGAAGGCTGACCTGCCAACGACGGGCGATGCCGTTGGGCCAGTAGCCGCCGCCAGTCCGGCTGTATGTGCCGCCGTCGCCAACGATGAGTTGGGCGCGGCCAAACGTGCCAGAGTTCACGTTGGTGTCGATGCCGTCGAAATTCGGATGATTGAAAGCATTGATAGCATCTGCGCGGAAACGCAGTTTGTAGCGCTCATGGAAGGTCCAGTCTTTCGAAACCGCGAGGTCGGTATTGTTGTACCAAGGACCGCGGAAGGAGTCGCGGCCGACGTTGCCGAAGGTCACGCCCTCACCTGGAGGGTTAAAGAACAACGTGTTGGGAGTGGTTACACCATTCGCAGCGTTGCAGGCTGCTGTGTCGCTGGCGGGAGATAGCTGGCCGGTCCAGCCGCATCCGATGGGATTGTTGTCTTTGAAGATGCCATCAGCGGGATTCCCTCCGGAGTAAGGGGAACCGCCCACAAAGGAAGGATGGTCGTTGTAGACGCCGTCCTGGTTGTAATCACCACCCAGGTTCTCAAGAATGCCGTTGCTATCTGCGACGCTGCCGCGGTAGCGATGGCGCGCGTTGTAGATCTCGATGGGGTGGCCGGAATAGCCCTGATAGAAGCCAGAGATCTGCCAGCCGCCAAGGGCTTGATGAGCAAAGCCGGTCGAATGCTTGAAGATGGGGAATTCGTAGACGAAGCTGAATTTGAAGGCTTGCGTATGGTCAAAGCCACCCGGCCCGTATTCATTCCCCAGGTGCGTGTTGCTCACATAGTAGTAGGGCGAGCTGTAAGAACCTGTGATGGTCTCACCGGTGAAGAGGTCGGAGCCGTAGTCCATCAGCTTAGACCATGTGTAGCCGAACTGAAACTGCAGACCGTTGCTGAAGCGCTTTTGAATTTCGGCAATCATGGCGTTGTAGTTCGAGCTGACGGCATCAGCGCGATAATTGAACCCGCTGTAGAGGGCATTCGGTCTCCCCACGCCGTTGTAGTAACCACCGTCATACCGGTTCAGGTTCATGAGCACCGGGAGGTGCCGCCCTAAGGATCCCTCGTAGCTGAGGCGGAACAAGAAATTGGTGGCGAACTGACGCTCCGCACCCAGATAGAAATTCTGGGATGAGGCGTCCTTCATGTTGACATCCATGGTGCGGACAGAAACACGACCAGGACCGACGGTAGGGTCGTAGGCCGCCCCGATGGATGCCGGATCGCTGTAATAAATCAAGTCACCTGAAGTGGCGTCGTGGTCGGCGAGAGCATAGAAAGGAGTATTCCAAGCGCCGTTGGACCAGATGTTATCGAATATACGGTCATAGAAGATGCCGTAACCGCCACGGAGTGAGGTCTTACCGTTGCCAAAAAGATCCCAGGCGAACCCGACACGCGGAGCAAAATCCTTCCAGCGTGACGGCCACATATTGGCGGTAGGAACAGTTTGCGCGTTGGCAATGCAGGTGATGTAGTCCGTAGCGCAGGTATCAAATGTCCCTTTCGGGAACTGTGCGAGTATACCTTTGGCTTCGCTCGGCGCGCCGAAGTGCTCCCAGCGCAGACCGAGATTGAGCGTGAGCCTACGGCTGAATTTCCAGCTGTCGTTTGCGTACAGATCACCGTCCTTGCCAATGTAATGGCGGTAGGCGTCGGCTTTCGCGCCGCTCCTGGGGTCAATGGCAATCTCCTGATAGTACGGAAAATCATTCAGAAAATTGCTGTCGGGGTAGTTCACGTTGGTAATCGTGCCATTGGGCCCTAAGTCAGACGCAGGAATGGGTCCGCCGATGGTGTTCGCGAACTCGTAGAAACCAGGGCCACCCAGGTCCCAATTGCGGTAAAGGATGCCGTATTGCCAGCCACCGCCGAACTTCATGGTATGCCGACCGTGCGTGTAACTGAGACCGTCCTGAACGAGCCAACGGTCCTGGGTGAAGGCGGTTACCACGTACTCGGAGTTGGGTCCGATATCAAAGCCAAAATAGTCATAATTGGCGCCGTCAATATAAATTTCCGGGTCAGTGAAATTGCCGTTTCCTTCGTAGGCGTTGGAATAGTGCCGGTTGTGGCCAAGAGTGAATTCGTTCAGCAGGCTAGGAGTAAACGTGTGGGTTTCGACGAGAACGAGTTGGTGATAGTTCTCGAGGTCTACGGAGTTAAAGGGCTGCACGGTGGCGGAAGCCGTGTTGCCGCCATACTTGTCGTTGTAGGTGTAACGCTCAATGTTCGCGGTGAAAGATAGGCGATCTTTGGAGCTAAAGACGTAGTCGAACTTGGCAGCATAAGAGTTCTGCCCGACCGTTACGGGATCGAAGGTGCCGAAGCAGCCGACGTGTCCTTCCGCAGCCGGGTCACCGGCAAGGCAGCTATCGTCGGTGGAGGTTCGCAAGGGATACTTTTGGAGAAAGGCTGCCGCTAATGGGCTTGCACCGGTGGTCATGGCGGTGAGTTCGGTGGGCGTAGGCACGTACTGAACGAGATTTGAGCCGCTGTGCAAGTCGATGCGGTCAATGGCGATCATAAAGAAGGCCTTGTCCTTCCGGATGGGGCCGTCCACTTCTCCGCCAAACTGGTTGCGAATGAAGTGCGGCTTGGGGGTATAGGAAGTGAGCAAAGTCCCGTCTGGGGCGTAGACCGGCGTCTTGTCGGAGAAGAAGTCGTTCGCGCTGAGGCTGCGGTCGCGGTGGAATTCGTAGAGCGAGCCATGCAACGTGTTGGTTCCGGGCTTCTGGATGGCGCTCACGACGGCGCCCGCGCTGCGGCCATACTCAGAGCTATAGCTATTGGTCATAATCGTGAATTCCGCGACGGAGTCCAAGGGAGGCGTGATGTTGTACCCACCCTCGGAGAAGTTGTCGTTGTTGTCCGCTCCGTTCAAAAGATAACCGGTCCCAGACTCACGAGCCCCGCCGGAAGCGGGAGCGAAGTTCATGCCCTGGGTAACCTGCGGAGCCAGGAAGGCGAGATCGAAGACGTTGCGCGTGAGAAGCGGGGTGTTCTCAATGGATCGCGTGTTCACCGTCGTATCCAGGTCAGAACTGGCCGTCTGCACCAACGGTCCTTCCGAGGTGACCTCGATCGTCGTGTGGCCCCCAGCGATTTCCAGCGTCACGTTTTGAGGAACTGTCTGGCTGGCTTCGACGACAATGCCGTGAAAAATGCTCGTGGCAAACCCAGACGCGCTGATCGCTAGGGTATAGGTACCGGGAGGAACAAGCGAGAAACGGTACTCGCCCGCCTTTCCGGTAGTGGTTTCCTGCGGAACGTTTGTGCCTTCATTCGTGAGGGTGACTTTGGCACCAGTGACCACAGCCCCTGTCTTGTCTGTAATCGTGCCCGTGACGACGCCCTGGACTGTCTGCGCAGCAAGGGGACCGACCAAGAGTAAAGACACTACTAGCATGAGCGTGATAAGTGCTTTTCTCATATTTCTCCTCTGGTGAAAGGAGAACCCAATCACGAGAGACGTGGAGAGGTTTGGAACCTCTTACACACCCTACTCGAAGTTGAAAAAAGGTTTCCCCGTCACCAAACCACACCACAGGACATTTGCCGGAAGTATATCCAGAGACATTTGCATGTCAAGGACAGAAATTGGTCGCTGAGGGTGGGAAGGAAGTCGCCCCTGCCGACGCACTCCCGCGGTTTCCAACAATCATCGGATCGGAACACGCCTGAGCACGAGGAGGCGCTTGATTGGCATGCGAGCAAGCCGGAGGCCAAAAGCGACTTCTGGGTGCTCACGCTTGGGTCATAGGGGCGGATCCCGGGTATCCTTAATCCTGACCCCAGTCCGAGAAAGAAGTATGCGGGTTGTGCTAGGATTTCGTCGGGGAGAAAAGGCTGAACATCTAGCCGCAGGGGCTGACTTGAAACCAATCCTCGCGTTTTTCCTGTTGTTCGCAATCCTGGCCGTAGCCTCGGAGCAATCTGACGCGCTTTCAAGACAAGGTTCCGGCAAGACCTCTCTCGATTATGTACTCTCGATGATGGACCGCTCCGCCGAAGATTTTAAGAGCCTCACCGCGGCCATTGAGCGCATCAAGTACACAGCGGTGGTCAAAGACACTTCGACGGATACTGGAGAAATCTTCATGCGCAAGGATTCCAAAATGCGCATTGACTTCCAGTCGCCGGACCCCCGTACGATTTTGCGCGACGGGGACAAGCTGTACATCTACACGCCAAAAATTAATCGCGTCGAGGAATACAACATCGGCAAGAACCGCGCCATGGCCGACCAGTATCTGGCTCTCGGGTACGGCACGCGCACAGAAAGCCTAAAGAAAAACTATACGATTAGTATGACGGGCGAAGAAGATTTGGATGGTCATAAGGCAGCGGTGCTCGAACTCGTCCCAAGATCTGACGAAGTCAAAAAGCAAGTGAGCAAGATTCAAATATGGGTGGATGAAGCATCGTGGCTGCCCGTGCAGCAGAAATTCTTCGAGACCGGCTCCGGCGACTACTACCTCTTGCACTACACCAAGGTGATGAAGAACCTGAAGCTCGGCGACGGCAAATTCAAGCCAGATTGGCCAAAGGGCACGAAGATTGAGAAGCCGAGAGGCTAGGCTGTGGCGGCTTCGCGCTCGAGCAATTTCTGTTTGCGCTGCAAGCCCCAGCGGTAGCCCGCCAGGTTGCCGTCGCTGCGAATGACGCGATGACACGGGACCACGATGGAAACGGGATTTGTCGCGCACGCCCGAGCGACAGCACGCACGGACCGCGGCATGCCAAGCGCGCGAGCCACGTCGGTGTACGTTTTGGTCGAGCCGCGCGGAATTTTCTGCAATTCTTGCCACACGCGCCGCTGAAACGCCGTGGCCTGCAAATCGAGAGGCGGATCCAATCGGGGCGCGTCGCCTTCCACGCGGCGGACAATCTCTTTCAGCCAGCTCTCATGTTGACCGGAGACACGCACGATCTCCGCTTTCGGATATTCCTTCCGCAACGCTTCCACTAAAACCCTCTCGCTCTCGCCCAGGTAAACGGCCGAAACGCCACGCTCCGTTGTACCCACCAGGACTTTGCCGAGCGATGTATTCGCCACCGTGTATCCGATTTGCATTCCTGCTCCTCCTTTGCGATATGCCGCAGGTGTCATGCCCAAATGCGTATTAGTCTTCTCATACAAACGGCTGGATGAACCATATCCGCAGGCATAGAGCGCTTCGGTAATGCTGCTGCCCTCCCGCAACATCCGCTTGAAACGATCCAGGCGCAGTGTCTGCTCAAATTCTTTGGGCGAAAGCCCGATCACACGGCGAAATGCGCGGCGAAGCTTTGCCGGCGAGGCACCAATACGTGCTGCCAGAGAACTGAGGCGAAGGCCATCCTCAGTGGAACTCGAAATCGTTTCGGCGACTTGTCGGACGAGGGCTTTGGCGGGGTCCTGCTGCTTCGGGTGGCAACGTTGGCACGGGCGGTAGCCGTTGCTCTCTGCGTCCTGGGCGGTCCGGAAGAAAAGCGTGTTGCGCCGCAGAGGGCGGCGGGCTGGGCACGAGGGGCGGCAGTAGATATGCGTGGAGCGGACGGCAAACACAAACGAACCGTCCGCACGCGAATCACGATGCAACATCGCCTGCCAATAGCGGTCGGCGGCGGTCGGTGAGATTCGTTCGCTCGGGCGCTTCTGTTGTGTCATCAGCATGAGCCTAGACTACCGTGCTCAAAAATATCAATCTATCCGATTCCGTACAGCAAACTGGGAAATTCATCGGCTTGCGGAAAACTCAGGCTTCGCCCGGAGCAGGAACGGATTCGTCGGCCTCGGCGAGGTCCTTGTGTGGCACGGTGATCACAAGAAGCACGGCCGTGAGGATGACCAAGCTGGCAAGAAGAGTACGCAAGGTGAGCGGTTCGGCGGCGAGGAACCAGCCGAGGAACAAGGCTACAACGGGATTCACGAAAGCGTAGGTGGCCACGCGCGCCGCGGTGCTGTGTTTGAGGATGTACACATAGGCGCTGAAACCCAGGGCAGAGCCAAACACAATCAGATAGAAAAGCGCGAGCCAGGAGCGCAGGGTCACGTCGGCCAAGTGGAAGTGCCGCAGCTCGCCCGTGAGGAACGCAACCACGCACAGGGCCGTGCCGCCGCACAACGTCTGCATGGCCACGCCAAGCATGGGCGAGCGCGGAAGCGGGTGGTGGCGCGAATAGATGGAACCGGCAGCCCATGCGAGTGAAGCGCCAATAAGGGCGCAGGCACCAATCGGGTTGATGCGTTCGGAGTTGCCCAGATGCTTTGGCCCGACCAGCAGAGCCAAGCCGGCAAATCCGAGCAAGAATCCGGCGAGGACGCGCGGCGCAGGACGCGATCCTCCCGGGCGCAGCCAATCCATCAGGACCATCCACAGAGAAACCGTAGCGACGAGCAACGCTGCGATTCCCGAGGGGACGATCTGCTCGGCCCAAGAAACCGTGCCGTTTCCAACGAGAAGGAGAAGGCAACCGGTAATGAAAGTGCTGCGCCACTGTACATAAGTGGGCTTCTCTCGGGTGACGGCGCGGAAGGTCGGATAGAAAACGAGGCCGATGCTCAAGTGGCGAAGTCCAGCAAGGAGAAATGGCGGAAAGGATTCCACACCGACTCGAATGGCGAGATATGTGGAGCCCCAGAGGACGTAAACCGCGGCAAAGGAAAAGAGAACGAGGGTGGGATGGGCGGCCGGAACCGATACGGGATGAGAAGGAGATTCGAGGGCTGAGCGAGTCGAATTAGTGTCCATGGAGGCCAGTTGAACGAGGATAGCCGGAAACTGACGGGAGTACAGAACCATAATGGAGGGCGAGAAACCTGTGGAAAAGTGTGAAAAAAGGGGAAAATGAAAGGAGGAGTACCATTACGAAGTATTTCAATTTAGGGCACTTCGAGTGTTTTCCACAGGTTGACAGGTGCCATTCTGGAATGGCATCTTAGCGTCCCAACGTCTTCGGGGTCTCCAGCAAGTTTAAGGTAATAGGACCACCGCAGTGGGTTCGTTGCTCGTTTCATCTCTCTGAGGGGCGAGATGAGTATCAGGAATCGCGCATTAGCTTGGGACAATTTGCCAGCGCAGCCGGAATCAGCCGGACTACCTGCGAAAGCGCCTGCGTTTCCAAAAGAGCCCGCCATTCCCGCGCCCGTGCCAGCTTTGCGGGTCATGCCGCTGCTCAGAAGCCCTCAGCCAAAGAGATTTTTGCGCGTGCCTACTCACGCCGTCGGGGTACATTTCGAGCAGCGTGAAAGCCCCCGGGCTTCTCTCAAGCTGCCGTTAAAATTACACAGCGTGGCCGGAGTAATGGAGCAATATCCGGTGACGCTGGTCACCAGGGACGTCAGCTCTTCCGGCGTGTTCTTCCTATGTCCAAAGCCCCTGGTGGTAGGGGACGAGATCGAATTGGACATCGTCCTAGTCAGCCGCCCGCTCGGGTACGGGAACGTGGTGGTTTCCTCGAAGGCCAGGGTGTGCCGGACAGAGCCAGCGAATATGCCTGGTTGGTACGGAATCGCGGCGAGATTTGATGACTTTGCGTTTGACCGCGACGATCACATCCCGGGGTGGATACCCGCGAGTTGAGTTTCCTGCCGACTTCCTGAAAAGCGTCTTTCCTATTCCGTTCAATACCGAAATTCAGTTCGCTCAAGCCCTGCATGTCTGTTCGCACGGCGTGCAATCCTCAGGATTCTGATACTCTGACAAGAATGAGCGCAGAGCAGAGAGTGGCAGGCGTGCTGTTTGATTGGGACGGCACACTGATCGATTCCTATCACGCCGATTCGCAAGCCTACCTGGCGATGTTCCGGGAACTTGGATTGAACTGGGGAATGAAGGAACTGGAAACGCACTACTCACCGGACTGGTATACGGTCTATCGCGCGGCGGGAATTCCTTCTGATCGCTGGGACGACGCAGACCGCCTCTGGCGCGCTTATTACGCGAAGCATCCATCGCACTTGATGAGCGGAGCGCGACAGATTTTGCAGCGGTTGGCGCGGAGGCACCGGTTGGGACTGGTGACGAGCGGGGACCGCGAGCGAGTGACGCGGCAGCTACGGAAATTTGCACTGACGCGGCTGTTTCGCGCGCGCGTCTGCGGAGGAGATACGCAGGAGAAGAAGCCAGATCCTGCGCCGTTGCGCCTTGCGTTGCAACAGATGAAATTGCCGGCGGAGCATTGCGTCTACGTCGGCGACACCCCCGAAGATGTACAGATGGCGCGGGCTGTGGGAATGCCAGCTATCGCGGTGCTGGGGCCGTTCCCGACGGAGAAGCGGTTGCGAGCGGCACGGCCGGAATTTCTGCTGGAGAGTTTGCAGGAACTGCCGAGATTGTTGGACCGGATGTGCAGCAACTCATCGCTGCATGAGAAGAGCAGGAGGGATTCCTCGCTGCGCTCGGAATGACGTGTTTTGGATTTTCTGCGACCGGTCAGGGTTTAGACGTGGACGGAGCGTTTTGTTGTGCGGGAGAGGGAGAAGAAGTTGTAGCCACGGGCAGGGGCGGGAAAGGCTTGAAGTTGGTCCACTTGATGGTGACGCGGATAGGGATCTCACGATCCTGCAGTTTGTAGATGCCATCCGAGCGCGAGTAGTCGGGGAACCAGTATTTCCCCTCCACATTTTCCCGGTAGGTCTCAAACATGGCGAACGGAAGTGTCGGCGGTTTGAGCTCGCCGAGGTCGGTGATCCACCTACCGTAGGTTTTCACGACTTCCAGATATTGCTGGTCCACCCAGATAACGCCGTCGAACAACGCATGCTGGCGGTCGAGCGTCTTCGGCGAAACCTGAAAGATGTAGCAGTCCACTTCATCTACTTTTTCGGTGTTCAGGTATTGCAGGTTGTACTTGGCGAGCTGAGTCGCCGTCACGGGGAAAGCAGGGATGCGGGTGAGGAACTGCGCGTCCTCTGGCTCGAACTGAAGATACTGAAGCGTAACCTGAGGCGCGGCGATGGCTTTTTCATAGAGCTTGCCATCGCCGGAACGGACAGCGTCGTACGTGGCGGAATACTCGCCGGTGGGCCTGCCATCGGGGCCGAACTCCTGGATGCGAATTGTTTTCCGGTAGGAATACAAGGGTCGAGCGCCTAGATAGATCTCTTCTTTCTTCGAGAAAGACTGGATGATTTGCGCGGGCGGCAAGGAGGGCGGCGCAGGAGGCTCGGGGACGCCGACGATGCGCTTCACGTCGTGTTCAGGCGGCGGCGCGAGAGGCCCTGCCGGGTTTTCCTGAGCGCGAAGGGCGGGACTGAGGGAGATCAGGATGGCTGCAAGAAAAGTGAGGGGTGAGTGAATGGAAGTACTGCGAAGAAATCGCGAGACGTGGTCAGCCATATTCACTTAGATGCGATGCCTACGCCCGGGCGCCGCCTCGGGGGATGCTTTCTTTTGACTTTCAGTGTAGCGCAAGATGGCGCGGAGGGTTTCGGGGATTTGGAAATGGCCGCGGAGTCTTTGCTAAACTGAAAGCACTGTGAAACAAGAGGTGTGGGCTCGGCGATACACGGTGTCGGGACGCGTGCAGGGAGTCGGTTATCGCAACTACGTTGAGCATGTCGCCGCAAAAATCGGGGTGGAGGGTTACGTCCGGAACCGAAGAGATGGCTGCGTGGAAGTGTTCGCGATGGGCACACACGACCAGTTGAGGCAATTGCTCCCCGCGCTGGAACGCGGGCCGATGATGTCGCGAGTGACCAGCGTCGACGAAGAGCCCGCGGCCGTGGACGCGAATTACCAAGGAAATTTCATCATTGAATTCACTCTGGATTGAGGAGCCGGTCGAATGGATGACCTGAAGAGATTAATCCGCGAAGTTCCCGATTACCCCAAGCCGGGAATTTTGTTTTATGACGTGACGACGCTATTGAAGGACAAAAAAGGCTTCCACACATTGATTGACCGGCTATGCCAGCACTATGAAGGACATAGGATCGACCTAGTGGCAGGCATTGAAGCTCGCGGATTCATCTTCGCTCCGGCGCTCGCTTATCGTCTGGGAGCCGGTTTTGTACCGGTGAGGAAGCCGAAGAAGTTGCCATCGAAGACCGCGCGCGTTTCGTATGCATTGGAATACGGCACGGATTCACTTGAGATTCACGAGGACGCGGTGCAGAAGGGGCAACGCGTGCTGCTGTGCGACGATCTGCTGGCCACCGGCGGGACTGCGGCGGCAGCGGTGCAGTTGATTCGCTCGCTGGCCGGAACTGTGGATGGCGCGGCGTTTGCGGTCGAACTCAGTTTTTTGAATGGGCGGTCCAAACTAGCGGGATTGGATGTTTTCTCGTTGATGCAATACGAGAAGTAGGGAAGTCGAGCGGCTGTCGAGAGCCACCGCATGACAGAGTCCACCTCGGTTCGCTTTTAGAATGAACTTTTCCCGTGGGGCTACTAATCAGGGATGTGCGCCGAGAGTTTGTTTTGCGTTGCTCTTTCTTCTGACGCGAAACTCAGAGATTGGAGCGGCCTCACCCTAAGCATAGAATAACATTCTGATCGGGTGATTGCGATCACAGTCAAAGTCCCCACCTTGGCTGAGAATACATCGGCACTCCGATGGCTTTGCGAAGCTAGCAGAGAACAGAGGGCGCTGCGACCTTACCTAGGCGAACCACAACTGCACCACTCTGTAGACCTGTGCAAAGCTTCCGCCTTAAGCCTAAGCGTGTTTTGCTCAAGAGCACGCCGCGCGTGCCACCTGGAAGAGCTGTGACAAGCGCCAGTTGCTCCCCGGAAGGAGGCTTCCCGTGGAATATTTGAATCGCGGACGTCTCACCGCAATTTCGCCAGAATCTTTTCAAAATCGAAACCCGTACCCCTGGATTGACATCGAAGGACCGCTGACCACGGAGGGTTACGAAACCTTGCGGCAAACCCTCCCGAATGTTGCGAAGTTCAACAAAATGGTCGGAGTGAAGCGCGCCTATGGGCAGGGTCCACACGACCGCTACATATTGCACTACCAACCGAGCATGGAGTTGGCCGAGCCATGGAGAGAATTCATCGCAGAACTTCAGGGCGAGTTCTACCAGTCATTCCTGCGCCGGATGCTTGGCCCAAAGACGTTCATTCCAACCCTCGAGTGGTATTACGCCTGGGAAGGCTGCGCGGTCTCACCTCACTGTGACGCAGCACGAAAACTGGCAACGCACATCTTCTATTTCAATACCGAGGCCGATTGGGACTCCCAGTGGGGTGGCGAGATATTGATTCTGGACAGTGAGCGACGTTTTCGCACACATTCTGCACCGAGCTTTGATGATCTGAAGGTGGCTGCGGCATTGCAGCCGAGAGGAAATGGAAGCCTGTTGTTTCAGCGTACACCTCATTCTTGGCACGGAGTCCGTCCGCTGCATTGCCCGGCGGGCAATCTGCGTAAGTTGTTCATTGTCACGGTGAACATACCCAGCATTCAAGTGTGGTGGCGGCGAATTCGTGGGAAAGACCCCGATGGGTACCACACCCGCCAAGCAGCGTGAAGCCGGGACGATTGGCCGTGGCATTGCGGACGTACGTGCGAATCTGTGGGGGTGTGGCGCTATCTCGTGGTAAGTGGCATCGCTGATAGCTTCGGCACTGGAACCTCGGATCGAACTGAGTCTGCTGAATGGGCGGTCCAAGTTGGCGGGG
>DASPTY010000103.1:0-2095 GCA_035623175.1 Candidatus Limnocylindrales bacterium
GACTGGCCGCTGTGGCAGAGAATGGCGGGGAAGTATTTCTGATCAAGTTACGTCTTCACACGCCTGGAGGTTGGCGATGAGCAAATACCGGATCACTCTGGCTGTGCTGGTTCTTACGTTCTTCGCATTTTCCCTTCGCGCTGCGGATGATCAGACGTCCTCAGCCCCGGCAACTCCGCAGCCGCAGACCTCAGTCCCGAGTGGAGCAGCGAGTCCAGCGACTGCCGCTCCGGAAACGACACGCAAGGTCACGGCGTACACCCTGCCACCAGATCTTTACAAGAAGGCCCGGGACCGGAGCCGGATTCGCTTTCGCCTCGCTCTGATCGGTTTTGTTTACGGACTGGCTGTGCTGTGGATTGTCCTGCACTGGAAGATAGGTGCAAAGTTTCGGGACTGGGCCGAGGGCTTCTCCTCGGTACGGTTCCTGCAAGCCGTCGTGTTTGTCCCGCTGCTCATTTTGACCCTGGCCATTTTCACGCTGCCTCTCGACATCTATGGCGAAATCATCGAAAAGCAATTCGGCATCTCGGTGCAAGGATGGGGCTCGTGGGCATGGGATTGGACCAAGGGCGAGATCATCTCGCTGATACTTTCCATCATCTTTTTCTGGATTCTGTATGCGGTGATTCGGCGGAGCCCGCGACGCTGGTGGTTCTATTTCTGGGTGGTTTCGCTGCCGATCGGCATCCTGCTGTTTTTTATCACTCCCTGGGTGATCGACCCGCTCTTCCACAAGTTCGAGCCATTGCAACAGAAGGACCCAGCACTCACGGTGGCTCTAGAGAAGATGGTACAGCGCGCCGGGGAAGACATTCCTCCCGAGCGCATATTCTGGATGGGAGCCGGGGAAAAGACGACCGCGCTCAACGCGTATGTCACCGGCATCGGCGCTTCAAAGCGGATGGTGCTTTGGGACACGACAATCGCCAAGATGAACACGCCGCAAATGGTCTTCGTTATGGGGCACGAAACAGGCCACTACGCGCTGCAGCACATCCCGAAGGGAATTTCATTCTTTGCCGTGCTGTTACTGATCCTGTTTTATATCGGCTATCGTCTGATCGGATCGATTCTCGCCCGTTGGGGTCCAGGGTGGGGAATCCGTGGACTCGACGACTGGGCTTCGCTGCCGGTGTTGATGCTCCTTTTGTCAGTATTCCTTTTCGTGACCAACCCGATCGCCGCCGCTTTCGGCCGGCATATCGAACATCAGGCAGACCAATTTGGGCTGGAGGTCACGCACGGGCTTACGCCGGATTCGGGGCAGGTGGCGGCGCAGGCGTTTCAGATATTGGGAGAAGTGGATCTGGCGGACCCAGAACCCAATCCGGTTGCGGTCTTCCTGTTCTACGATCATCCGGCGATTCCTGACCGCGTGCAGTTTTCGTTGCACTACGATCCATGGGCTAGTGGCGGGCAGGGAGAGTTCGTGAAGTAGGGCAGAAGTTGTTGAGCATATAGGGATCCTTCGACTGCGGTTGCAGGTTGCGCTTGGGCGCAACTTGCAATCCTCGCTCAGGATGACAGTTCCTATGCGGAGTATGCGATGAAGAAAATCGGAATTCTGTTTGGCATGGAGAATACTTTTCCTCCGGCCCTCGTCGAGAAAATCAATTCGATGAAAGTCGAGGGCGTTGAGGCGGAGTTCGTGAAAATCGGCGGCATCCGCATGGATGAACCGAAGAAGTATGCCGTGATCATTGACCGCATTTCGCAGGACATCCAGTTCTACCGCGCCTATTTGAAGAACGCCGCGCTTCACGGCACAATCGTCGTCAACAATCCCTTCTGGTGGACGGCCGACGACAAGTTTTTCAACTACTCGCTGGCGCACAAGCTGGGCGTTGCCATTCCGCCGACGGTGATCCTGCCGCACAACAAGCATCCTGAAGGCACGACCGACCAGTCCATGCGGAATCTGATCTTTCCCCTCAACTGGGAGGGACTCTTTGACTACGTCGGATTCCCGGCGTTCCTGAAGCCCTACTCCGGCGGCGGATGGAAGCACGTCTACAAGGTGCATTCCCCGGAGGAATTTTTTCATCACTACAACCAGACGGGCGACTTGTGCATGACCCTGCAGCGTGGCGTG
>DASPTY010000104.1:0-20704 GCA_035623175.1 Candidatus Limnocylindrales bacterium
GCAATGCCGGCAAAATTGATGAATGCGGCATGGTCCGAACCGCCTCCCAGCATGTCCAGCCGCAAGTCGCGGCGCTCGCGCAGTTCTCTGCGATCCTCGGCCGATGTGGCGTTGGCGATTTCCCGCAACTGTGCACGTTTCCAGGCCGACAGCTTCGTCTCCGGATCCTGAATGTCGCGAGCCACGTCGTTGATGAGATGCTCGAGCGAGTGCGAGCCTTCCAGGTACAGGAA
The DNA here is from genome assembly GCA_035623175.1 of Candidatus Limnocylindrales bacterium. Taxonomy (GTDB): domain Bacteria; phylum Acidobacteriota; class Terriglobia; order Acidiferrales; family UBA7541; genus Acidiferrum. The sequence goes on from DASPTY010000104.1 coordinate 234, forward strand.
CCCTCTGCTGTTGCTGTCCGAATTGACATACATCACCGAATGTTTCCGTAGTTCGTCAACGTGCGTTTCCACCCATTCGGTCGAGCCCAACAAGCCCGGCTCCTCGCCGTCCCAAGCACAATAAATAATCGTGCGCTTTGGCTTCCAGCCCTGTTTCAAAAGCTCGCCCATCGAGCGCGCTTCCTCCAGCACCGTCACCATGCCGGAAACGGGGTCCTCCGCGCCGTTCACCCAGGCGTCGTGGTGATTTCCGCGGATCACCCATTGGTCGGGATCGCTCGAACCCGGAATCTTCCCGATCACGTCGTAGAGCGTCTTCATGCCCCAGTTCGAGAAGACTTTCAGGTGCACCTTCGCGGGGCCGGCCCCAACGTGATAGGTGATCGGCAATCCTCCACGCCAATCGCGCGGGGCCACGGGGCCGCCGATGGCCTCAAGCAGCGGTTGCGCGTCGGCGTAAGAAATCGGAAGCACGGGAATCTTCGTAAGTGATTGAGCATCCTTCAACGGCAAACGCTTGGCATCGGCGGTGGCGCCAATTCCCGGCGTTAGCGGATCGCCCATGAATACGGCGCTATCTTGAACGCTGCCACGTTGCACGCCGTCCTTGGGCCGCCACGGGCCTTTGGGAAACACTGTGCCGCCGGAATATCCGTCGTCGCGAGGATCGGAATAGATGATGCATCCCACGGCACCGTGTTCTGCGCCCACCATCGGCTTGATTCCTCGCCACGAATGGCCGTAGCGCGCGATTATGATTGCGCCCTTCACGGAAATGCCACGACGCTCCAGGACTTCATAGTCTTCCGGGACACCGTAATTCACGTAAACAAGCGGCCCCGTGACATCCCCATCAATCGAGTACGCGTTGTAAGTCGGCAGTTGTTCCTCCGTCTGTTTCGACGTGGGATCCTCCGGCACTACCGGCTCTTGCAGTTTGGCCGTGAAACGCGGGCCGCCCTCCACGAGTTCGACCAGGCGCTCCTTCGGCGTCGGAAACAGCACGCTGAAGGTCTCCATGTGCGCGTCGAGCCCGAACTCCTTGAACTTCGAGAGAATCCACTCCGCATTGTCCTTGTCATAGTCCGACCCGACATTGTGCGGCTTTGCGGAGAGACGCTCCATGTACGCGCGCAGATTCTTCGGGTCGGGAAGAGCGCGCATTTTTTCTTCCCACAGGCGCTCCACCCGCGAAGATTCGGGCGAATAGCCGTAGAGCGGCGCTTCATCTGCCGTCACGCGCGATTTCAGCGGCGCAAGCGATGCTCCGGCCAGCACAAGCCCTGAAAGCAAAACACTTCTCATAGTTGTATTCACAACTTTCCCCTAATGAACCAGCCAGAAATTATTCTCTGAACCGCAAGCGCTTGCAAGTCGCCATTTGCGCGCATTAATTGACAGTGGTAGTGGGCGCGGATCAAGACCCGCGCGGAACTGCCCTTCGGATCGAGAGAATCGTCAGACCCGCCAACGTGAGCAACCCCGCTACGCTCCAAAGCCCGGCCCGGAAGCCTTGCGTCGCATCTCGCAAATAGCCGATCCAATAAGGCCCGAAGCCGCTGCCAAGATTGCCGATGGAATTGATGAGCGCAATCCCCCTAGCCGCCGTGGACTCCGCGAGCGTCGCGCTGGCCATCGCCCACACTGGGCCCACCATCGAATTCGAAGCCGCGAGAGCAATCCCGAATGCCGCAACGCTGATCACCAGTCCCGTGGAAGAGCCCGCGATAAGCAGCGCCACCGCCCCTGCAAACGCAGAGAGCGCAATATGCCAGCGCCTCTCCCTCGTGTGGTCAGAGTGCACTCCAACTATCACCATAATCACTGTAGCGACGAGATACGGCACAGCGGAAACTGCACCGACCAGTAGGTTTGGCAGCCCCGACAAGCTTTTCAGCGCGCTCGGCAGCCATAGACTCACGCCGTACGAACAGGTATTCAGTCCGAAATAAACCCCAGCGAAGCGCCACAGGTCTGCCGAAAGAAACCACGCCCGCGCCCCTCCGGCTTGTGTTGCAGCAGGGCGGACTTCACCGGCGCTCAAATTCTGCTTCAGCCAGCTTTTCTCCTCCGGCATCAGCCAGCGCGCCTCTTCCGGGCCATTGTTCAAGTACAGCCATGCGGCAATTCCGAGCACAACTGCAGGAATTCCTTCGATCAGGAACATCCATTGCCACCCGGCAAAACCGCCGAGGCCATTCCAGTCAAGCAAGGCACCGGAAATGGGCCCGCCAACTACACCCGATACCGGGCCTGCGGTCGCGAACAACGCCACGACGCCGGCCCGCGCTGCCGGCGGAAACCAGCTGCGCAGATAGAAAATCACTCCAGGAAAAAACCCTGCTTCCGCCACGCCGAGAAGAAATCGCAAAGAGTAGAAAGAGCCAACCGAGTGCACCAGAAACATGGCCGACGAAATCACGCCCCAAACCACCATCAAAAACCCGAGCCAGCGCCTCGCCCCCACACGTTCGAGCACAACGTTGCTCGGCACCTGAAACAGGAAATATCCCAGAAAGAAAATGCCCGCGCCGAATCCGTAGACCGCGTCGCTGAAACCCAACTGTCCCTTCATTTGCAAAGCGGCAAAGCCCACGTTGATGCGGTCCAGGTACGCCACCACATAAAGGAGAAACAAAAACGGCAGCAGCCTCCACCTCATTTTCCCCAGCAGATGCTTCGCGGAAACTTCTGGGCTGATTGTGGAGAGCGCCAACTTCCGGAGAATTTCTTCGACCACTTGTTCCGGTGCCTCCGCGATATCCACGACCACCGCATCGCGCGGCTCTTCCAGCACTGCGAATTGGTCTTCCAGTATGACTTCACCCGCGAAGTGATCCGTTCTGCGGCGCAACCGCTCGGCAATCAGTTCCTGCGAGCCTTTTAAGTAAACGACCGTTACGTCTAACCCTGTGGTCAGCCGCCGACGGTAATCTTCCTTCAACGCAGAACAGCCCAAGACCACACTATTCCCAGCATCCTTCTGTGCTTGAAGTTCCGCATGAATGGAATCCAACCACGGAATCCGTTCCGCATCCGTCAGGGGCACGCCCCCGCTCATCTTTTTCTTGTTGGCCACAGAATGAAAATCGTCGGCTTCGAGGAACACCCAGCCTAGCCGCCGGGCCAGTTCGCCCCCCACCGTGCTTTTTCCCGACCCCGTCACTCCCATGAGGAGAAGATTCATTCGCAGCCTATTTTATTGTGGCCCGCCGAGTTTGGCGCAAATCCGCATCGGAAGTCCAGCGCGCTGCCAGAAAGTGAGGTAATATCGGCGGCTTTGGTGGCCAGACAAATTGCGCACGGGAGTGCCGGTGAACCAGACAAAAGCTGCGGTGAAGAAAGCGGGCTTGCTCTATTTCGTATTCGTGATGTTCGCCTACACGACCGGCGGGCCGTTCGGGATGGAGGAAATGGTCACGAAGAGCGGCCCTGGCATGACACTGCTTTATCTCCTCGTGATCCCGCTTTTCTGGTGCATCCCGGTTTCTCTGGTCGCCGCGGAACTCACGACAGCAATCCCTGTCGAAGGCGGCTTCTATCGCTGGGTGCGCGCGGGATTTGGCAATTTCTGGGGCTTCCTCGCTGGCTGGTGGAATTGGAGTGCCTCCTGGCTTCTCGGCGCCAGCTACGCCGTGCTTTTCTCCGATTATCTCGCGTACTTCTTTCCATCACTCCTTGGCTGGAAGCACTACCTCGTCTCCGTCGCGCTGATTGCTTTGCTCGCGTACGTCAACATTCGCGGCATTCAGATGGTCGGCATTGTCGCGACAGTTCTGGAATTCTCTGTGCTGATCCCCGTGTTGTTGCTTTGCGTGATTGCCGCCGCGAAGTGGCAGCACAATCCCTTCCACCCGCTGATCCCCCCGCATGTTCCACCCTTTCAAGTGTTCGGCGTCGGGCTAGCTCTCGGCCTTTGGTTGTACTCCGGCTACGAGCAATGCTCCAGCGTGGCGGAAGAGATCGAAAATCCACAGCGCAGCTATCCGCGGGCACTCGCGATTGTTGTGCCGCTCTCGGTCGCGACGTACTTCCTGCCGGCACTTTTTGCGCTCGCAGCCCTAGGCAATTGGCGGGAATGGGACACCGCGTATCTTTCCACTGCGGCAAAACTGATCGGTGGCGGCTGGCTGGGATTTTTGATGACCGTCGCGGCCATGCTCGGCAACGTTTCCCTGCTGAACGCAACGGTGCTGACGAGCACGCGCATGCCCTCGTCAATGTCCGAGGACGGTTATCTACCGCCGGTCTTTGCCGCGAAACATCGGAAATTCGGCACACCCTGGATCGCCATACTGATTTCTTCGGCCATCTATGCGCTCCTGGCGTTTCACACCATGTCGCAGTTGTTGACTGTCTACGTATGGTTGCGCATCCTGGTGACGGTTCTGACCGTGCTCGCCGCCTGGCGCATGCGTCGGCTTCAGCCTGAGCTGAAGCGCCCCTTCCGCATCCCGTGGGGAGCGTCCGGGCTCGCGTATGTCGTGATCGCCCCTGTGCTAATGAGCGCGGTCGCGCTGGTTGCTAGTGACAAATTCGCTATGAAGTGGGGACCGGTGCCGGTCGCACTGGGAGTGCTCGCCTACTTCGTCTTTCCGAAAATTCGGGCACTGGTCGAACGCGAACTCAGGTGAAGAAATCCAGCATTCGATAGTACAGCCCTGCCAGCGGCAGTGCCCAGGTGTGCCCGCTGCGCAAACCAATGGGCGCTCCAGGGAATGAGATTATCGAGAACGGATTGTCGTCCGCGTCACCGCAAATCGTTCCCGCAAGCTTCGCTCCCATCCAGGTCGCCGCGGCGACTCCGTGCCCGGCGAAGCCTACTCCATAATGCATGCCGCTTATCTTTCCCGCGTGCGGCATGACGTCGAGTGTAAAGTCCAGCGTGCCACCCCAAACGAATTCCACTTTCGCATCGCGCAACTGCGGGTAGACGCCCACCATCCCCTGCCGCAGGAGCTCAGCGCTTTCGCGAACCGTGCTCTCGGATTCCGGAAAGAATGCGGCGCGCCCGCCAAACAACATGCGATTGTCCGGCGTCAGCCGGTAGTAATAGAGAAAATGTTTCGAGTCGTAGATCATGCGGTTGCGTGGGCTCAGTCCGCGTGCCATACCCGCTGGCAACACTTCGGTCGCAATAATGTACGAACCAATAGGGATCACTTTCTTCCGCAACGCCGGAGTTGCGGATGTCGTATAAGCGCCGCTGGCGAGCAGCACTTCCCGCGCCGCCAGCGGGCCGCGCGAAGTCTGCAGGCGAAACCTTCGATTGCCGTTTGTCGCATCCGTCTTCACGTCCACGACCCGCGTGTGCTCGCACAATATTGCTCCCGCACGCTGTGCTGCTTTCGCCAAACCATTTACGTATTGCGCGGGATTCAGGCCCGCGCTACTTTCATCCACCATCCCGCCAAAATAAATGTCGGAGCCGATTTCGCTGCGCAATTCGCTCTTCGGCACGATACGCAAATCGTGATTGAACTCATCCTTGATGCGGCTAGCCGCTTGCGCATACGCATGGAAGTGCGCTTGCTTACACGCCACCTCAAGGTGCCCGCAACGCGAAAACGCGCACTCGATTCCTTCCTCTCTCACAATCTGCTCGACAAGATCGATGCCTTCGAGCGAAGCGGCATACATGTGTTGTACAAGCTCTCGGCCATAGCGGCCGATCAACGTCGGCACCGGCAACTTCATTCCGGTCAAGACCATGCCGCCGTTGCGGCAACTCGCGCCCCAGCCCACGTTTTCCGCTTCGAGCACCGCAACGTTCACACCGCGCTTCGCCAGCGTGCGTGCCGCCGACAAGCCGCAATATCCACCGCCCACAATGGCGACGTCGATGTCCTCGGGAAGCGGCCCGCTTGCGCCACGAACTGGCTCCTGGACTGTCTCCAGCCAGTAATTCGTTTCTCGGATGTTCATGGGATTGTTGCGCTGATTCTACCACCAGCGCAGAAATGGGAGAATCGCAGCAACTCAGAAGGGAGCGAGAGGCGAGGAGAAATACTTACTCAGGCGTGGCGAAGGACGATATGCGTAATTTCCGGCGGTGCGCCCAGCCGCACCGGAGCACCCACCGTGCCGAGCCCGCGGTTCACGTAGAGAGCAGCAAGCCCGTTCGGCGCGTTCGGCATGAGACGGATAGTCTCGCCCAAGCGTCTCGGCTGGTCGGGCATCAACAACGGCCGGTGATACAGCCCTGCGATGTAATCCGTGATGAAGCGCGCCGGGCTCAAGCTTACATCGAGAATTTCCACCTGCACTTGTCCGCCGTGCGTGTGACCCGCAAGAGAGAGCTCAACCCCAAGTTCCGCCGCGCGGTTGAACGAATTCGGATTGTGCGACAGCAGGATATTGGGAATGTCCCGCCGGATGAGAGGCTCCAGGTTCGCGAGCATTTGCGCCTTCCGCCCGCCGGCCATGCGCTCGCGCTGGTAATCCACACCGATCAGATTCAATTGCCTGCCCTTGTAGCTAATGACCGCATTCTCGTGGCGCAGCATTTTCATCCCGGCTTGGCGAAATAGCCGTTCGGCCAGATCTTCCGCGCGGGCATAGATTTCATGGTTCCCGTTGCAACCGTAGACCCCAAGCGGCGCGCGCAACTGGCGCACTTCATCCACGCAATCATGGAGAGAATCGTGCACCCCGGTGATGAGGTCGCCCGTAACCACCGCCAAGTCGGCACACACGTCATTGGCCATGTCCACCGCGCGGCGCACCGATTCGCGCGTCATGTAACTGCTCAGGTGGATATCCGAAATCTGGACAATTTCCAGGCCGTCCATTTCAGCAGGCAGATTGGTGAGCGGGATTTCGACCCGCCGGACTTCATACCGCAGGCGTTCCGCCGCGTAACCGTACATTACGCCCAGGAAAGGCGCCGCGCCCGCCACCACGCTGGCCGTCCGGAAAAACGTACGGCGGGAGGGGTCCGGCACAAAATCTTCCAGCTTCGCCCGGCGGCTCAGCGTTTTGTGGAATCCCTGCGGGGAGGGGTTGTGCAAGTGGTGCCAGCCCCACTCGATCGCATGGACGAACTTGACGCACACGTAGCCGGCCAAGGCACTGGCGAACCAAAGTCCGGCAAACGTGGTTATGCCGGAATGCGCGGGCATGAGGCGACCATTATCCACCTGCATGCCGTCGGCGATGGCGAGGATAATGAGTACCAGGCCTGTCAGATAGAGCAGCCGGACGCCCATCCGCACCCAGACGCGCCCCCAATTGGAAGACACGCGCCACAACGCTTTGTACCAGAATCGCTGCGACAGGAAGAGTAATCCGAGTACGCCAATCCCCACGACGCTTCGCAGCAGGATCCAACCCCAGTTCAACCTGAACCCCCTTGACCGTGAATCGTTAGAATACCATGCCCCAAGTCGGTTACCCGGCTCCTTTTTGCCCTTGTTCCGAGAGCCGCAACCGGGGAACAGGCGCCTCGCAAGCCATTTGTGGGGACATCTGCCATATCATGGCTGGCAGGGTGGCCAATCCCTACCCGTGGCTGTGTGAAACTTCCCCCGGAGCGCAGCGTCTTATGGTTCAGCCTTCCGCCCGGAGGGCTAAAGGAGAGAGGAAATGAAGAAACTTGCCCTATCTGCGGCCATTCTGCTGGCCGCAGCTTGTGTCGCACTTCCGATCGTAGGCCAGGAGACCAAGAAGGCTCCGCCAAAGCCCGCCCCAGGCCCTTCGGAGGCGGTCTTGGAGCAATGGAACGACGTCGGACGGAAGCTCATCGCCATGGCCGAGGACTTTCCCGAAGATAAATACGAGTATAAGCCGGCCCCCGAATCCAGGAGCTTCGGTGCGATGATGTTGCATGTCTCCGCTTCCATGTATTTCTTCACCGATTTTGCCCTGGGGCAAAAGCCCCGTTACCCGGACGACCCAAAACGGGACAATCTCAAGACCAAGGCACAGATTGTTGCCTTCGTGAAACAGTGTGTCGCCGACGGCGCGGACATCATCAAGAAAAAGGGCGACCAGGGATTGAATGAGGCCGTCGATGCTGGCGACAGCCATCTTTGGCGACTCTACGATCTGGCTTACGGGTTGATCGAACACTCCGGGGAACACTACGGCGCCCTGGTGGTCTACTACCGCAACAACGGCATGGTCCCGCCTGAGTCGCGGCCCAAGAAATAGTCGTCCCAGGGAAATTTGTCATCCTGAGGCCCCGCGCCTCCGCGGGGCCGAAGGATCTCAACCAACGACTTGTGCTCAAATTTGACGTTGAGATGCGACCACGCGCGCTCCAGTCTGATGCTCAGGCCAGGCTTGCACTGCACAGCCCCTCGGCTTGGCGCTACCGCTTTAACCCACCGCGGTTCCTGCAATTCCCTTTTCTAGGACGCGTTTCAATTCATCCGGATCGCTAATTGGAGGAAGGCATGTATTCCCGGCGCAGACCAGCGCCTGTGCTTTTTCTCTAGGAAGCTGCGGAAGGGTCTGCCGCAGCGCGACGGGCAGATTCTCTAGTGGCGATTCTGGCGCGACCCGCAGCACCGCCTTGCCCAGCCGGAAGACACTGTCCGCCGCTTCCTCCAACTTCAGCGACGCCGCATCACCCGACGTTCCGGTTATTACGACCTGCGTCGTATGCTCGACGAAGAGGGTTGCCGCGAGGCCGTAGGTCGCTGCGAAGAGGCCATACTGCCCGGCAACGCCTGCAAAGGTTTCCAGCGTCTTCTTGGCCCAGTCGTAGTACTTCGAGTCATCCGTATAGGCGTGCAGGCGAGTCATGGCCATCACGGCCACTGAATTCGCGCCGGGGGTCGGCGAATCCTGAAATGGCTTGCGCCGGACTTCCAGCCCGCCCATCGGCGGGGCATCCGAGGCGCGATCGAAGAAACCGCCGCCTTCCTCGTCACCATACTTCTCAATGGCCACGTCCATGGTTCGCTTGGCTGCCTGGAAGTACTTGGCGTCGAGCGTCGCCTCGTAAGCATCCAATAGAGCGATCACCCCGAACACCTGATCATCCAGCGAACCACGCAACGCCGGACCGCCAATCCGATGTGTGAACCCGTTTTCTTCGCTCCACGCTTCTTTCAGCATCCGGTCGAGCGTCTTTAGCGCAAACTCCTTGCAGCTTAGATAACTTGAGTCAGCGAGGACGCGATCCGCCTCCAGGAAAGCCGAAACAAACATGGCGTTCCAGCTCACGTACATCGTGGTGTCGACAAATGGTGTGGGCCGTTTTAGGCGCGCATCAAGCATCTTCTTTTGCGCCGTCAGCACCAGCCTGGCCACAAATTCCCCGTCGATCTGGAGCGTTTTCGCAACCTTGTCGAGTCCCTGGGCGACCCAGAGCACGTTCTTCGCAGTGTTGTGGTGCATCTCGCCGTGAGCTTCGACGTCGTAGTAAAGCTCGATGGCTCGGGATTCTTCAGGGGTGAGGACTTCGCGGACCTCGTCGCGGGTCCAAGTGAAGTAGTCGCCGTCATCTTCCAAGGAATAATCAGCATCCTGGCTCGCGTAGAATCCCCCGTTCACCCTGTCCGACAAGACCTCGTTGACCCACGCAACGATCCCCTCGGCGGTCTCCGCCATGCGCCAGTTGTCTGTGACCTGTGAAGCATGCAGGTAGTTTTTCAGCAGCTCTGAATTGTCGTAGCTCATCTTCTCGAAGTGCGGCACGAGCCAGCGCTCGTCCACCGAGTAGCGGTGAAAGCCGCCCGCGAGTTGGTCGTACACACCGCCCTTGGCCATCTCTTCCAGCGTCGTTTCCGCCATCGCCAGCAAATGCTTTTCGCCCGTTTGCCGGTAGCGCTCAAGCAGTAGGTCCACTCCCGGTGCGTGAGGGAATTTTGGCGCGCGGCCAAAGCCCCCATACCGAACGTCGAAGAGCTGCGTCATAGAGCTGATCTGTGAATCCACCACGCTGAGATTGAATTCTGCCCGAGCGCCGGAAAAAACCTCCGCCTTGGCCACGGCTTCGGAAATCGCATCTGCTGTCTTCAGCAGCTCTTCTCGCTTGTTTTTGTACGCGTCTGCGACCGCCAGCAGCACACGCCGGAAACTAGGTCGGCCTTGCTGGTCCTCCGGCGGGAAATACGTTCCGCCGAAGAAGGGCCGGCCGTCGGGCATGAGAAATCCCGTGAGTGGCCATCCGCCCTGCCCGCTGAGGGCGCTGATCGCGGATTGGTAGCGCGAATCCACGTCGGGGCGTTCGTCGCGGTCCACTTTCACGGGTACGAAAAGCTCGTTGATGAGTTTCGCGGTTTCTGCGTTCTCGTAACTCTCGCGGTCTATCACATGGCACCAGTGGCACCACACCGCGCCGATATCCAGCAAGATTGGTTTGTCATCACTTTTCGCGCGCTCGAAGGCGCTCTCGCCCCACTCGTACCAGTCGATCGGCTGGTGCGCCGCCGAGCGCAAATAGGGACTGGCAGAATCCTTCAGACGATTTTCGCTCATTGAGTTCTGGCTCCCCTTCCGGCGCTCAAAGTGAATGTCGGTGCGATGTGATGGCGGTGAAACGGAAATGTGGCGTTACTGCACTTTGTCGTCCGGGCCCAGGTCGCGCGGATCGAGCGGCTTTCTGCCTGCGTACCCTTCGTCCTGTCGGTGGTAGTAGCGGATGCGGTCCTCGCCGAGCTTCCAGCAGAGATAGACTTCTTCATTGTTGATGACCGCAGGGAAATCGAGGAGGCCAATGTCCAGGTCCTTGATGAGGCACCCGGTCGAGAGGATTTTCTCCAGGTTGGTCTTCATGACCTCAGCCAGGCTCTGGTGCTCCATGCGCTTTTCCGCCAGCTTCGCGTAAGGCACGAGCACTCCGCCCATCATCATGATGCGCGTGGAAACGGCTGTTAGATCCTGCTCGAGACCGGCAAGTTTCTTGCGAACTCCAATCGCCTCGATCAGAAATGGTTCGACTTCGCGCCGCGTGCGCTCGGCTTCCGGCAGGGTGAAGAGCCTCTGTGGCTGCTCGGGTAACTCGTCCTGATCGTCTTCGTGATCCGACATCAAGTCTCCGTGCTTCTTGCGTTCATCCCCAGAAGCTGCTTCTCTATCCGCTTCAGTGAATAATTGCGCCTTTTTGTGTGTTTTGCCAGCAAAAGGATTGGCAAGCGTGGCCATCCAAGAGGGCCAGTTTGCCTATCCGCCAATGAACACCATCGTTCTGGAAGGCTGCACGAATCCCGGCTCGTTAATTCGATGGCCTTCTTCCTTTTCGTTCACCTCGTTCCGTACCCAGACTACGATCTCCTCGTCCGAGGCGTTTGCGCGTAAGAGCCCGCGCAGGTCGCGGTCTTCCTTGCTGAACAGGCAGGTGCGCAGCTTTCCATCGGCTGTCAGCCGGATCCGCGAGCAATGCCCACAGAATGGTTGCGTCACCGGCGCAATCAAGCCGATCTCGCCCGGCGCGCCATCGGCAAAACGGTACTTCCGCGCGGTCTCGCTCTGATCGTGGGGAATTTGCACCAGCGGCCATTGCGCGTGAATGCGCTCGAAGACCTCGGCGGCGGGCACAATCAGGTCGCGCGACCAGTGGCGGTCCGCGTCCAGCGGCATGAATTCAATGAACCGCATGATCAAGCCGCGCTCCCGCGCGAACGCGCCGAAAACTTCCACTTCGTCTTCGTTGAAACCTCGCACAAGCACGGCATTCACCTTGACCGGAGCAAGCGGCGTGGCCTGGGCCGCGTCAATGCCGCGCATCACCGCGTCATACGAACGCGTGCGCGTAATTTTCTCGAATTTGATGGGGTCGAGCGAGTCCAGGCTGATATTGATGCGGTGCAAGCCCGCGGAAATAAGGGCCTGGCATCGGTCGGCAAGAAGGTGGCCGTTCGTTGTCATCGAAAGGTCGTGCACGCCGAGGCTCGTCAGGTAAGAGACGAAATCCTCGAGACCGTCACGCACCATCGGTTCTCCGCCCGTCAGGCGCACCTTGCGAATTCCCAGGCCGACAAAAAGCCTCGCCAGCCGCTTCAGCTCTGGCCAGGATAGAATCTCATCGTGGTCGCGATAATTCTCGGGATCGGCGGAGCGGCAATACACGCAACGAAAGTTGCACCGGTCGGTAATCGAAATCCGCAGGTCAGTGATCTGCCGTCCAAATTTGTCGAAGAGGCTCATGTTCGCTTCACAACCCGGTCGAACCATATCGACGCCTGTCATTCCGAGCCCGCAGTAGCGGGGGAGGAATCCCTCTTTCCGCTCATTAGCTGAAAGCGAGATGCCTCGTCGCTTCGCTCCTCGGAATGACGTGCATGGGCTTGGTTCAAACGCTCGCAAAAGAAAAACCCGATTCGCGCATTGAATCGGGCTTGAGTCGAAAATCTGTAGATTTCCGGCTTACTGGCTCCTTTCCAAGCACGGGAGGCTTGGGCGTTTCCACCCAAACCCTCGGCGGCCATGGCCACGACCGCCTCGCCCCGCCGCCCTGGGTTGTCTCCCCGGTAGGCAAGCGGGATCGGAGTTACCCTGTCAGTTTACCTTCGTTCCTACCCTGGTGCAATTGTCGGCCAGCTCAGTCCCTGTCCCGACTGCAGGCTCGGCGACTGTGATAAAGTGAGCGGACAGCATGCGAATCTTTGTCCTGGGAGCAGGGGCGACTGGCTCCCTTCTAGCCCATCTTCTGGAGCGCCAGGGCCACGACGTGTGGTGCGGCGACCGCGACCCTGTCCGGGCGCGTCAGTTTCTGGGGAAGAAATCAACCATCGCGGTCACGGAAGTCAACGCGCGCAATGTCTACGGCATAGTACGGGCCGCCAAGGGCTGCAACCTGGTCGTCAACGCGTCCGCTTCGGTGTTCAATGAAATTGTGCTCCGCGCCGCTCTGCGGCTCCGCGCGCACTATCTCGATCTGAGCTCCCATCTGACGCGCAACCCATTCAAACCTGAGCAATTTCGCTATGCGAAGAGGTTCGAAGCCAAACGCCGCGCTGCGCTCATCAACACCGGCGCGGCCCCCGGGCTCACGAACTTGCTCGTCAAGCGCGCCGCAGAACTCCTCGACGATGTTCATTCTGTCCAGATTCGTCTCTACGAAAGCAGCGAGAGTGACGACCCCATCTCACAATGGTCCCCGGAAGTTTCCTTTGATGAGGCCATTTCCCACCCGCGAATCTATCGGCAAAAAAGATTTCATCTGGCCAAGCGCTTCGCCGAACTCGAAAAATTCCGTTTCCCCGATCCCATTGGTCCAGCCAATGTCGTTCTCGCTGCGCAGGATGAAGTGGCCACGCTTCCCTATTTCATTTCCATGCAGGATCTCGACGTAAAAATTGGCGGCAATGAAATCGACCGCCTGCGCCGATGGCACAAACAGGGGAAGCTCTCGAAATCGCGCGGCCTGGCGCGCCGCCGCTTTCCGGAGACTTCCTCCCCGCGGAAAATCGCGGCACTCATCCGTCAAGGTATTCTCCAGAACGCGCGATTTGTGGCTTCTGTCATGGTCCGGGGTGTAAATCGTGGGCCAAGAGAGGACGAGCATCTGCTGATCCGCAGCGACGCTCAGTTTCCGACTCTTTATCAGATTCGCCGCCAGGGGCGCTTTGCTACCCCCGTGGCTTATGCAACCGCCCACGTCGCGGCATTATTCGTCAAGAATTTTCCCCACGATGTCGCCGGCGTTTTCGCTCCAGAAGAACTTCCGGTAGAGATCCGCCGTGCGATCCTGAGTGGCATGCGAAAAAGTAGCATCAGGCTGACGCACAAAGTCACGCTGCTAAGGCCTCCGGAAGAAGACGAAGAATTACTCTAATCAGATGCCAAGTGGGCAATTGCCACTTGGATGCAAGGTGAGTGGCCAGGTCTGCGTGCTGATTCAACGGCTACGCCAAGGATAAGCGCAGCCGTCCTTCACACTGCGGTGAAGTTTGTCCGGCGCAGCGACTTGCGTCCTGGCCGTAACTTGAGTTTACCTGCCGTTCCCTGCCCGGACAACCGGAGATTCTGCTTGCCCCACGCTTCTAACAGCAGCGGTTTGGCCGCGAATACCTTCGATTCAACTGCTCGACATAAAATTGCGATGGCGAGAGCGGAGCTTTCGGGCCGTCGCGCGCCGTGCATTTGACGTATCTTTCATACGCTGCGTCGCCGCTCCACTCCCGCAACCCTTGCCACAGCCGCGTTAAGCCGCTTCTTGTATATCTCCACGCACGCCGCATCAATCCCCCTCCGCCCACTGCGTCGCTACATACGGCGTTTCGTACAATACTGGCTCTTTGCCACGTCCCAGAATCGCGTGCCACTGGATCACCGCTTCCACGAGCAGCACCAAAAACATCACTGCGAGGGTGGCCGTTACGACTGCGTCCAGCCGCTGGTTAAAAATGAGACGATGTGTCTCCACAATCCGCGCCGCCGGAATCTTGCCTCCCGCAATTTGTGCAGCCATCGCATTCGCGGCCGCCAGAAAGCCGATTCTGGGATTGGGGCTGAAGATTTTCTGGTAACTCGCCGTCATAGTCACGACCACAAGCCAGGCCATCGGCAGAAGCGTCACCCAAATCCATCTCAGCCGGTTCATCTTCAGCAGAATCGTCGTGGCCACCACCAGCGCCACCGCTGCCAGCAACTGATTTGAAATTCCAAACAGCGGCCATAGCGAGTTGATTCCCCCGAGCGGGTCCACAACTCCCTGATACAGGAAATATCCCCACGCTCCCACAATCAGCGCGCTCGACAACAGGATTCCCGGATACCAGTTCATGCGACCCAGCGGCTTCCACACGCGCCCAACAAGCTCCTGCATCATGAAGCGGCCCACGCGCGTCCCCGCATCCAGCACCGTTAAAATGAAAAGCGCTTCAAACATGATGGCGAAGTGATACCAGATGCTCAGCAAGCGTTCTCCGCCAATCGTGCTGGAAAAAATCTGCGCCATGCCCACGGCCAAAGAAGGAGCACCGCCCGCGCGGTTTAGCAGCGTCTGCTCGCCGACGGCATGCGCCAGCCCGGTCATCGTTGCGGCGGAAAGCGGGTAGCCCCAACTCGAGATTGTTTGTGCGGCCGCTTCGGGGGTGGCGCCGACGATGGTGGCCGGGCTGTTGATCGCAAAATAGACGCCCGGAGTCATGGCGCAAGCCGCTACCATGGCCATCACGCCTACAAACGATTCCAGCAGCATCGCTCCATATCCGATGAACCGTGCATGGCCTTCACGCTGGATCATCTTCGGCGTCGTGCCGCTCGAAATCATGGAGTGAAATCCGCTGATTGCGCCGCAGGCAATTGTGATAAAGCAAAACGGGAAAATCTTCCCGGCAAAGACCGGGCCGCTGCCGTCCACAAAGCGGGTAAGCGGCGGCATCAGCACTTGCGGCCGTACCAGCAAAATTCCCGCCGCCAGTGAGAAAATGGCACCCGCTTTGATGAACGCGCTCAAATAGTCGCGCGGGGCCAGCAGCAACCAGACCGGAAGAGCGGAGGCCGCAAACCCGTAGGCAATAATGGCAAACGCCAACGCAACTCCACTCAGGGTGAACTTGCTCGCCAACGCCGGAGAATCGGCAACCCACTGTCCTGCCACGACCACAATCAACACCAGAGCCACACCGATTACAGATGCCTCCAGCACACGTCCCGGCCGGAAGTAGCGCAGATACACACCCAGCAACAGAGCGATGGGAATGGTCATTGACAGCGTGAATGTGGCCCACGGCGAACTTTTCAACGCGTTCACCACGACCAGCGCGACCACGCCGAGCAAAATGACCATGATCGCCAGGACGGCCAATTGCGCAATGAATCCGCCGCGCCGGCTCACTTCCTGCCGCGCCATCTCACCCAGAGTTTTTCCATCTCGCCGGATGGAACAAAACAGAATCACCAAATCCTGCACGCAACCTGCAAATGCTGCGCCCGCAATCAGCCACAAAGTCCCCGGCAAATAGCCGAACTGAGCCGCAAGCGTTGGACCGACCAGCGGCCCCGGCCCGGCGATCGCGGCGAAATGATGGCCGAACAAGACCCATTTGTTGGTGGGCACGAAGTCACGGCCATCATCGCGGCGCTCCGCTGGCGTCGCGCGGGAATTGTCCAGCGCCAGCAGCTTCGCGGCGATAAATGCCGAATACAAACGATACGCAACGAGATAGGAACACACCGCCGCGAGCACGAACCACGTGGCGTTGATGGGTTCACCGCGATGCAGGGCGATCGTCGCGAGCGCAATCGCGCCGGTTCCACCCACCGCGATCCAGACGATGACCGTCAGCAATCGCTTCATTGACTCGCGCTCGCCCCCAGGAAGGCCTTCAAATCCTGGTTGAGCTTCGCGAGCGACGGCTTATGCACGTACATCATGTGGCCCGCCTCGTAATATCCGCCGCTGAGATGCGCACGCAACGAGGCATCGAGCCCAAGGTGCTCGAGGGTGTAATCAGCCGCGAAGAACGGTGTCGCCAGGTCGTAATAGCCTTTCGCGACGAATACGCGCAAGAACGGATTTTGCGTCATCGCGCTGCGCAGCGTCTCCGCCACGTTCACGTAGCGGTTCTCGTACGGCTGGAAATTCCACGGACGCACGCGCCCGGTCAGAAACTCGTAGAACAGGTCGCTCTCAAACTTCAGGTCTCCGCGAACGTAGTCGCTGAACGTCGCCGTGTACGGGCCGACAATTGCCGCGAGACTGGGGTCGAACTCCGGCGTCGCTCCGGCTGCGTCGTAATCAATGCCCGTAAATCGGCCGTCGAGACGCCCGACGGTACGGCGCTCGCCGCGCATCAGTTCTTTGTCGAAGCGCATGATGTCTATGCGTAGGTTGCTGCGGTCAACGTAGTCGGCGCTAAGCCCGGTGAGCCGGGCCAGCTTCTTCGCAACTTCCTGCCGCTTGGAAGCGGACACGTTGTCGCCCGCGGACAGCGCATCGGCATATTCCCCGATCGCATAGCTGCGGGATTCACTGATGGCTTTCTGCAGGTCGCCCTGCAGGTCCGGCGGAAGCTTCTTGTGATACCAGGCGATCGCCGTGTACGTCGGCAGGTACAACTCGTAGGGCAAATCGTTGCCGCGGTCGAATTCAGCCGTCTCGAAATTCAGAATG
The DNA here is from genome assembly GCA_035623175.1 of Candidatus Limnocylindrales bacterium. GTDB lineage: Bacteria > Acidobacteriota > Terriglobia > Acidiferrales > UBA7541 > Acidiferrum. The sequence goes on from DASPTY010000104.1 coordinate 17,245, forward strand.
GCGGAAATCAGGATGATGCCGTTCAGATACATCCCGTAGCGTCCCTGCAGATAGCCGGAAAGGCCTGCGGCCCGCGTAGTGCCATAGCTTTCGCCGGCAAGAAACTTGGGAGACGTCCAACGCTTATTGCGAGTAGCGTAGAGCCGGATGAAATCGGCGACGGATTGAATGTCTTCCTCGATGCCATGGAACTGCTTGGGCTGCTCGCCAGGAACGGCGCGGCTGTAGCCCGTCGAGACGGGGTCTATGAACACGAGATCTGTGGTATCGAGGAGCGAATATTCGTTGTCCACAAGCTTGTAAGGCGGCGGCGTAAGCGCGCCCGCGTCACCCATCTCGACGCGGCGCGGACCGAAAGCACCAAGATGCAACCAAATCGATGCGGAACCAGGACCGCCGTTAAAGGTGAACGTCACCGGGCGCTTCGACAGGTCGCTGACGTCATCCTTCGTGTACGCGATGTAGAAAACGCTGGCCTTCGGCGTGTCATCCTCGAGCTTCAGCAAAATCGTGCCGGCCGTCGCTGTGTACTTGATCTCTTCCTTGCCGATGCGAATGGAATGTTTTGTCTGAACGATCTTCTCTTCCGGCTTCTTTTCTTCCTTGCCCTTTTGTTCCTTGGCCTTTTCTTCTTTTGACTTTTCGTCCGTCTTGTCCGCAGGCTTCTCGTCTGATCTAGCCGGAGTTCTTTCTCCCGGCATCGCCGGCCTTTGCGCAAGAAGAGCGCCGGTTCCCCAAAATGTCAACGCGACTGTCAGGATCAATGACTTGCTCTTCACCATGGAGTTTCCTCCCCGGGAATCTGGATGCGTTTGGCATCCTATGCGACTCCCCACGAGGCGTCAATTTCGGATTCTCGTTCGTTGTGGAGTTGGCGACAGTTTAGGGAATGCTGGTGAATTTCAGAAGAGGATAAACGTCCCGATACAGTTTGGCGACTTCCCCCGGGAACGCTGAGCGCGTGGCTGCAGTCGGCTTCATCTTCTTGCGCACAATCCACGCCAGAATCTTCTTCCAGTCCTCCGGCGCCGTCGGCCAGCCTTCGTGCTTCGTCCATTCGCCTTTTTCTGTGGTGTACCAGTAACTCTCGTACTTGGCACCCAGGCGTTTCTTCTGCTGCGCGACCCATTTGGGATTCGCCATGATGCGAGGCTCGGCAATCAGCGCCAGGGCCGATTCCTTCCGCTTTCCGCCAGAATAGATACGGAAGCCCACTGTCACGACGTCTGTGGAGACGCCAACGTAGAGCTGGCCGCTTTCGCGGTCGCCGGGCGACGGCAACTGAAACTTCAAGTACATTTGCGTCTTGTACGGCGTTTTGTCCTTCGCGAAGCGGATGTCGCGATTGATGCGGGAGAAATTTGCGCCGGTCCGCCCGCTCACGTCAAAGCCATCGTTCAGCCGCAGAACAGCGGGCGTCAATTCTTCGAGCAACCGACGAAAAGGCTGCACAACGCATGTTTGATAGCGCTCCCGGTTTTCATCCATCCAGGATTTGCGATTGTTCTTTCCCAGTTCGCGAAAGAACTGGAACGTAGCTTTATCGAATACGGGTTTCGCGGCAGCCATTTCTCCACCTCGGTTTGAGCGCCAGGACTCAGACTACACCATTTCCATTGCGCCTCATTTACACTATTCTGCTTACGCGCCGGCAATGGGTTCCCCCGGCGCGCAAGCAAATCCTCTGAGAACAGGTGATCTCCGTGGGCTGCAAACGAACCTTTCTTTTTGTCCTCTGTTCGATCTTGATGCTCGCAGCCGTTCCGGCCCGTGCTGACGAGGAAGCCAAACATCCCGTGAAAACTACCCCGTGGAAGCCCGAAGACATAATCTTCGGCGAGACAATTGGGCAGTTCCGGATTTCGCCTGACGGAAAATGGGTCGCTTGGACGAAATCGGAAGGAGACAAGGAGAAGGACACGCGCATTTCGAACCTCTATCTTTCCAGCCTGACCGAGACCCGCGAAATCCAGCTCACTCGCGGAACGGACAACGTCTCAGGTTTTTCGTGGTCGCCCGATAGCGAGTGGATTGCTTTTCTCAGTTCGAGGCCTCGTCCGCAAGCTAAGCCGGACACGGATAAAGCCCAGATTTGGCTGATCAGTTGCCGCGGCGGCGAACCCTATCCTCTCACCGAACTCGTCCGCGCCCCCCGGCAGGTCGGCTGGATTGATAAGGACACCATCCTCTTCAGCGCGCAAGAAGATCCCAGCGCCTACGAGCAAGCGGAAAAAAAGAAAAAGGATGACTCTGAGGTAGTGGACGATGCCGAACACGAGCCTCCCGTGCGGCTTTTCAAAATTATGGTGAAGGACAAAAAGATCACGCGTCTGACCATTAACACGGATTGGATCCACAATTGGACCGTGTCCAAAGACGGCAAGTACGTGGCCGCCATTCATGCCAAGAGCCTGCACTACACTTTCGATCAAAAAGTGCCTCCCGTAACCATTCTGCATAACTTGACCGACGGAACCGAAAAACAGATCTTCACCGAAGGGCGAGTGCGTCCCATTGGGTTTGAATGGACTCCCGACAGCTCGGGTTTTTATGCCTGGGCTCCCTATTCCACCGACCCCAAGTTTTTGACTGCGCACATCATCCTTCTCTATTTCTACGACATGGCTGGCGGAAAGAGTTTTCAGGTCCCGCTCGATTGGGAAAATGGGATTGGTTCAGACTTGGCAGCCACACGCGATGGTTTTGTCCTGGGCTTGGCAGCCGGAAGCCGCTTTGAAACGGCGCGCTACACGAGGGAGAAAGCCGGAGAGGGATGGACCTTCAAGCGCGTTCCGCTTGAGGGATTAAATGTCAAAAACATCCAGGCATTTGAAGTGACGGCAGGCGGAGAGACCGTCGCCTATGAATTTTCGACGGCAAGCCAAATGCCACAACTTTATGCCGCAAAAATCGAGGGGAACAAGCTCACCTCACCCGTACAGCTTACCAAGCTGAACGAAAATCTCCTGAAATCCCGAGCATTCACAAAGTCCGAAGTCATCCGCTGGAAGGGCTCGAACGGCGAAGAGGTTGAAGGCATTCTGCGCTACCCTGCCAACTACGAGCCCGGCAAGAAATATCCGGTCATCACCGCGGTTCACGGTGGACCCGCCGGAGCGGACACGGACAGCTGGCGAGACAGCTGGGCCTACCCCTATCAGCTCCTGACCCAGCGGGGCGCGTTCATCCTCAGTCCCAACTATCACGGCAGCGGCAATTACGGTCTCAAGTGGGTCGAATCCATCTGCTGCGGCAAGTATTACGATCTGGAGACACCGGACATCAACGCGGGCGTGGACTACCTCATTGAGAAGGGCCTCGTTGATCCCGACAAGGTCGCCACCATGGGTTGGTCGAACGGTTCCATTCTTTCCACCAGCCTCATCACCACTTATCCCTCGCGCTATAAAGTAGCCAGCGTCGGCGCCGGCGACGTCGAATGGATCAGCGACTGGGGCAA
>DASPTY010000105.1:0-15039 GCA_035623175.1 Candidatus Limnocylindrales bacterium
ACGCGTCCTCGGCATCATGCACGAGCTGAGTAATCCTCTCACCACCATCCTGGGCAGCGCGCAGCGCATGGTTCTGCGCAGCGCTTCGGCCGAGCCTCCTGAGGAAGTGCATCGCATCCTTGAGGAGGCCGAACGCGCTACGGCAATCCTCCGTCAGTTGCTCTATCTTTCCCGCGAGAGTCAGCCGGAGCGCCGTCTGCTCTCCTTGAATGACCTGGTGGAGCGGGTCGCGGACCTGCAACGCGTCACCTTGATCGGCGGCCACATTCACCTGAACGTCGAACTCGCGGAACGCCTCCCGCGCGTGGACGGCGATGCCGGGCAATTGCAGCAGGTTCTCCTCAACCTCTGCCAGAACGCCCAGCAGGCCATCGAACAAAGCGGCCGCGGCAGCACCATCAGTGTGCGAACTTCAGCCGAGGTGCCCGGCAAGGTGCGTCTGGAGGTTTCCGATGACGGTCCGGGGATTCCGGAAGCGCTCCTCGCCCGAATCTTCGATCCTTTTTTCACCACCAAGCCGGCGGGAATCGGAACCGGTCTCGGCCTTACTATCGTGAGCGGGTTTGTCCGCCAGCATGGCGGCACCGTCTCGGTCCACTGTCTGCCGGACGCCGGCACGCGGTTTGTCGTGGAACTCCCCGCCGCCGAAGCGATAACTGACGCGGAGAGTCGAGAGAAAGAAACCACTGCCCCGCATAAGGACAGGCTCAAGACTCTTTCGTTTGACAGGAGAGGCGTCACTCCCGGGGAGCACGATCGCGCTCCGCGCATCCTCGTGGTGGAGGACGAACCGACCGTCGCCAATCTGATCGCCGACGTCCTACGCGACGAAGGCATGCACGTGGATGTCCTCCCCGACGGGCGCACCGCGCTCCACGCCGCGCACCAAAACGCCTACGACCTAGCCATCTGCGACCTGAAAATGCCGGGCGTGGACGGCCAGGTCTTTTACAAGACGCTCGTGCAACGGCAAAGCCCTCTGCGCGACCATGTCTTGTTCGTGACTGGTGACGTTCTTGCGCAACGCACGCACGAATTTTTGGAGCGGCACCACCTTCCGCATGTGGCCAAGCCGTTTCGCGTCGAAGAATTGATTTTGGCGGTGCGCAGGATGCTGTGGGGCAGCCTGCAGACTGCGGTCTCGTGAAGGGAAACAGCGGCGACAAGAGAAACTCTACTGCCACGGGGAAACACATGATGGAAGAAGGCAATGCTCGCAAAGAAGAAAGAGATTTCGGCGAGGTGTTGCGCCACGAGTTGAACAATCCCCTTACAGGGATTCTCGGCAACGCCGAACTGCTCTTGGTGGAGTTGCGGCGAAAAAATGTAAGCCTGCCGCCGCAAGCCCAAGCCCGTTTGGAAATCATCGCCGCGCTGGCCGTGCGTATGCGGGAAACTGTCCGCCGTTTAAGCGAGGAGTGGGAATCGCGCTCTCCGCATCTGGCCACGGAGGCCGCTCCGCAATCGTCCGCCTATCGTTGATCAGGGTGTTACGCTAGGATTCGCGAAGAAGCGCAGCACTCGACGCTTGAACTCCACCGGCTGATAGCCCAGCGCCGCGGTGTGAAACGCGTTTGGCACAACCCACAGAGTCTTGGGCCCCCGCGCCGCGGCATAGATTCTCTTGGCATGTCGGCAGGGAAGTGTCGTGTCCGCCGTGTCGCAAATCAGGAATACCGGAAACGCCCGCGTCGCGACCGCATGTTCCGGAGAAACGTCTGCCGCGGGAAAACCGGCGAGTGACTGTCCGCGCGCCAGCATCACCCACGCGCCGGGTGCGAACAGCGTTCTCCCGAGCCACGGATATCTCTGAAGCCCCGCATAGTCGTACGAAGCCTCGCGCAAGCTCGCAAACGGCGCCTCCGCGACCACCGCTTCGATTCGCGGGTCCACGGCAGCCGATTGCAAAGCGATTCCCGCGCCCATCGATTCGCCTAACGCAAAAATGCGGCTAGGATGCTCGGACGCAGCCAGAGCATCCAGAATGGTGTGCGTGTCGTTGCGTTCCAGCCAGCCGTAGGTGGCGATCGGGCCTTCGCTTTCGCCGTGCGCCCGCGCGTCCATAAGCGTCACGCCGTACCCCGCGTTCAGCAGGATGAGCGCGTGTTCCACCACGCCCATACGATTGTCTGCGACGCCGTGAAACAGCAGCACCCAGGCGCCATTGGGCTGCACAGCGCGCACCTTCCATCCGCGCAGCAAAACGCCGTCCGCGGCGCGCACGTCAAACGTCTCGCGCCGCACGCCCGCTTGTGCGAACGAAGCGTCCGCCTGCTGTACGAGATCGGGCGTGAGCGGCCGCCGGATCGGATGCAAAAAAGATGGAGCAACGAGCCAGCCCAGCGCCATGGCCAGCAATGGGGGGAAGAGCAGCAGGATCAGAACAACCCGGAGTAGTCGCCGCATCGGCCAACCACACTCTTACACTCTTGCACTTTTACACTCTATTGCTCACTTCTCCTTTATGAGCGGAACAGCACGCTTTCCCGCTGGAACGTCTTGACGGCGAGAAAAATGGCGACCACTGCATACACGCAGGTGGAAGCAAAAATGAGCGCAATCGAGTTCCAGTGGTACGTCCCGGTGATGATCTCCTTACACACCAGGCTGGTATTGAGAATCGGGATGAGCGCGAGTTTGGGCGTGAGCTCGACTCCCGGCATAACGGACGCAACCGCGGGAATGACCACGACGAAGGTCATCGGCGTAAGGTAGCTCTGCGCTTCTTTGTATGTCTTGGCAAACAGCGCGACCGTCATCAAAACTGCCGCGAACAGCACTGCCAGCGGAAGCGCCATTAGAAACACGGCAATCACCGATGTGAGACCGAGGTTAATGTGCATGGCGGGAGAGTTCGGCGAAGTCATGGAGTGCGTGCGTCCCAGGAAGTAGAAGGAACTGCCCATCGAGATGACGGAAAGTATCGCCGTGGTCAGCGAAGCCGAAAAAACCAGCAGAAACTTGCCCAGCACGAGATCCAGGCGCGCGACGGGACTCGACAGTATGGTCTCCATCGTGCCTCGTTCCTTTTCGCCGGCCGTCAGGTCGATCGCCGGATAGATGGCGCCGGTCATGGAAAGAATGATGACCATGTAGCCGATGAAGCTGCCGAACGTCGCGCCGCCGACTTTCTCCGGGGGTGCGACGTTTTCCTGTTTGATCTCAAACGGGGAAAGCACCGAGGCGGGAAGATTCTTGGCCGCGAGACGCTCCTTGACGACGGACTCGCGATAGTCCTTCAACGAATCCTGAACGTGGTTGGCGCCAAAGGACGACTTCAGCTCGCCTTGGTAAAAGTAGATTTTGATGGTTTCCGCGTTGCTGGATTCAAGCGCGGTTTGAAACCCCTTGGGAATCTCGACCGCGGCGCGAATCTCTTTGTTGGAGATCTGGTCCCTCCAGTTGGTAGCGTAGGGAACAATTTCGAGATTCTCGATCTTGCGAAGCCGCTCGAGAAGCTGTGGCGAATCCTCGCCGTCGATAATCATGACTTTGGAGGTTTCCTTTTCGGCCTTGCCGATCATGATCGAACTCAAGGAGATCACGCCCGTAATCAGGAGAGGGAAGGCGAGGAGTGGCACGACCACCGTGGAGATGAGCGTGCGCCGGTCGCGCAGCCACTCGGTAAGCTCTTTTCGATACACGATGCCGACGGCGTGCAGATTCATGATCGCGCCTCCGATTTCCCCTGATTCGGACCGATGGCCTTGACAATGATCTCTTCGATGTTGTGCTCGTTGTACTTTGCCCGGAGTTCCGGCACCGTGCCTTCCGCAAGCAACTTCCCGTCATGGATGATCCCGACCTGGTCGCAAAGGCGCTCCACTTCGCTCATGATGTGTGTGGAGAAGATCACAGTTTTCCCGCGCTGGCGGCACTCTGAGATGAAACTGATGATTGTCCGCGCGGTCATGACGTCCAGGCCCGTGGTGGGTTCATCGAAGATCATGACCTGGGGATCATGAACCAGCGTGCGGGCAATCGAAGTCTTTTGCTTCATGCCGGTCGAGAGCTTGTCGCACCGCAAATCGCGGAACGAGTCCATGTCCAGGCGCTGAAAGATGTCGTCAACGCGTTTCTTGAGCGTCGCTTCGTCCAGTCCGTTCAACCGGCCGAAGTATTCCACCAGTTCCTGGGACGTCAGTCGCGGGTACAGCGCCGTGGCCGTCGAAAGAAAACCGACCTCGGCTCGCACTTTTTCCGGCTCCTCGATGACGTCATGGCCGCACACGACCGCAGTTCCGCCCGTCGGCTCGAGGATCGTCGCCAGCATGCGCAGTGTGGTGGTTTTTCCCGCTCCGTTCGCGCCCAGAAGTCCATAGATTTGGCCGGGCTTGCAGACAAAACTCACGTTGTCAACCGCCCGGATGGCGCCTCGCTTCTTATCTTGGAAGACCTTGGTGAGACCGCGCGTTTCGATCATGAAACGCTCCTCTCGTTAGGCAATTCGATAGGCAGGCAAACCGGCAATAACTTGAACTACGCAACCTCTGGACAAAAAGTATCGCAGGTAAAAGGACCATGGAATAGCGAGTAACGCGTCGCCAGTCGGCTTCCGCTCCACTCTAACCCTTATGACAGTTCGGGCACTGTTTCGCATCGAACTTATCAGCGGGGACGCGGAAGACCCCGTTGCACTGGATGCAAACGCGATGAATATAAGTGTCTACAGTTTTGGAAGGCGGCGCAGCCGCATCGCTGTGGCCCGCCGCGTTGGCATTGGGAGTTTCACTCATGCGGGCATTCTACCATGCCAGCCGCATCGGAAAAGTCCGGCATCCTCCCCGGACCTCGGGGCATCAGAAAAGACATGCATCCGACGGAACCGGCTAGAGAAAAAGAGTAACCTCCTGATAGACTTAACCTTAGCAGACGATCGCGGAAGCAGTTCGGCCAGCAGGCTCCACCGAGAAATTAGGCGTCACCGGCGTTGCAACCCGCCGGGCTTGTTCCGTCTTAGCACGCTTATGGTCGCCTACCGAATGATCACAGGAACTTATGGAGAAGAGGTCTCAAATTAGAACGCTCTTGCTGCTCGGTCTGGCAGCCGTCGTGGCGTTTATTCTCGTTCGCGTCAGCGGCAGGCAACCCGTCGCGAAGATTTCGGCGACGCGCCCAGCCCAGCAGAACATCGTTTCCTCCATCACCAGCAACGGGACAGTCGAACCCATCGCTCCGTATACTGTGCAGGCCCGGCTGGACACCTTCGTGGAAAAAGTGCTGGCCTCTGAAGGCCAGAACGTTAAGAAAGGCCAATTGATTTTGCGCCTGGATGTAAAGGACGTGACATCGCAACTGGCCGCGGCGAGAGCGAGACTGCTCCGCGCGCAGGATGATCTGCGTGCCGCACAGGCAGGAGGACGTGCCGACGAAGCGGCCCGCGTCAACGAGGATTTGGCCAAGGCTCTGGCGGAACGTGACCGGCAGCAGAAGAATCACGATGCTCTGCAACGCTTGCTCGCTCAGGGTGCCGCGACGAATGAAGAAGTTCGCGCCAACGACCTCGAACTCGCCAAAGCCGTGGCTGAAGTGAAGAAACTGACTGCCGCCAAGCAGGAATTCACCCGGACCGTGAACTTGGATCTCTCCCGAGCCACCTTGGCTCTCCAGCAAGCGCAAAGCGACGTGGCCGCACTCGAGGAAAAAGTGCGGCAGGGAAGCATAACTGCGCCTGTAGACGGCACGCTTTATTCCTTGCCCGCCAGAGAAGGCAAGTTCGTCAGAGTGGGCGACCTTCTGGCCGAAATGGCCGATCTCAAAAAGGTTCGCGTGCGCGCCTTCATTGACGAACCGGATCTCGGCGGCCTCGAACCCGGCCTGCCCGTCAAAATCACCTGGGACGCCCTCCCCAACTCCTCCTGGCAAGGCAAAACGGAGATTGTGCCTAAGCAGGTCGTGCCCCACCAGTCGCGCAGCGTTGGGGAACTCCTGTGCTCGGTGGACAACGACAAGCTGCAGTTGCTCCCGAACACCAACGTGAACGTGCGCATCCATTCCAGAGAGCGCCTGCATGTCATCACCGTGCCCCGCGGTGCCGTGGACACGGAAGGTGGCAAGCGCTTCGTCTTCGTCGTTGTGAGCGGCGTGAGTAATTCCAAGCTCGAGAAGCGCGAGATTGAAGTCGGGATTGCCGACGCCACCAGTTTTGAAGTCGTTCGCGGATTGCAGGGCACGGAAGTCCTCGCCCTCCCCGGCGACGTGGATCTCAAGAACGGCCTCGTCGTACGCGTTGTGAGCATGGACACCACTAACTTCAAGGACGGGAGCGATGAGGGGCTCTAACTCCATCCTCGCTGCCGCATTCTGCGTACTCGTGGCCGCGCGGCTTGCAGCGGACGACGCACAACTCGAAGCCGCCAAGCGTGCCTTCGAGAAGGGCGAATACGGCGCTGCAGTCGAGCTCCTGAAATCCGCATCGGCGAAGGAGCCGGGCAACGGTGACATCCATCTCTGGCTCACGAAATCCTATCTGGAAATGAACCAGCACGACGCCGCCGTCAGCAGCGCGGAAAGAGCCGTCGCTATTGATCCCCGGAGCTCTGTCTATCACCGTTGGCTCGGACAAGCTTACGGCCAGAAGGCGGATCACACGTCCCCTCTGAGCGCTTTGCCTCTCGCTCGTAAGACGCAGAAGGAATTCCAGACCGCCGTCCAGCTGGATGAGAGGAACTTCGATGCGGTGCAGGACCTCATCGAGTTTGACTGTACCGCACCCTTTCTGGTCGGCGGCGGGGAAGACAAGGCTCAGCCTCTCATTCAAAAACTGTTGAGCCTGGACCCGGCAGAGGGGCACTATGGCGTAGCGAATTGCCGGGCGAAGAAGAAGGATTTCGCTAGCGCCGACGCCGAATTCATGATCGCCCTTGAGAACAAACTAAAATCCCCGGACCGCATCTACGATATTGGGGACTATTTCGCGCGCCGCGAGCAGGCGGAAAAACTGGTCGCCGTCGCGGATGCAGGCCAGTCGCAGGCGCCCGGTGATCCACGCGCCAACTACTACCGCGCCGTCGCCTGGATTCTGAAGGGCGAGAGATTGTCCGAAGCGGAGAAATTTCTTCGCGGCTACATCCAGGCCGCGCCCATCCGCTCGACGTTCCCCAAACTCTGGCACCAGCACTACTGGCTGGGGCGCCTGTGCGAGGCGCAGAATAATCCTCGCGCGGCGAAGGACGAATACCAAGCGGCTTTGAAATTCAATCCGAAATTCAAGCCGGCCCAGGATGCGCTGAAGAAACTGGACAATCCCTAAAGCAGCCCCGCTGGCAAAGGACCGAATGCAGCTACGCGAAACATTGACGGTGGCCATTGACGCTCTCCGCGCCAACAAGCTGCGCACCGTGTTGACTTCCATCGGCGTCGTGATTGGCAGCGCCTCCATCGTTCTGGTCGTCACCGTCGCGCTCACCAGCAAAAAATATGTCATCTCGCAAATCGAAGCGGTTGGCTCGAACATGGTCTGGGCAGAGATGATCAGGACGCCCGACAAGGTCCAGCCCCTGAGCCACGAGTTGACCCTCGACGACATGGAAGCCACAAAGGCCACGATCCCTGAGGTGGCCACCGTCGCGGCTACCTCCGACATGCCTATGACAGTTGTCGCCCAGGCGAAGACACGCACTGTCGCTCTCATCGGCGTCACTCAGGACTATAAGAAGATCCGCCGCCTGGTCATTCTCCGAGGACGCTATTTCGACGTGGGGGACATGGAATCGCGCAGCAAGGTGTGTCTGGTCACCAAGGAACTGGCCGCGCGCGTCTTCGGCATTGATAACCCCATCGGCCGCATGATTCGCATGGGGGAAGTTTCTTACACGGTTATCGGCGTGTTCCAGGAGAGGGCCGCAACGTTCGGCTTGACCGAAATTCAGGATGAATCCGTTCTCATCCCGTTCCGGCTGATGAGGTATTACAAAGGCCGCGAAGTCCTGAATGCCCTCTACGCTCAGGCTTATAGCCCCGACCAGGTGAAAAGTCTTGAGCTGCAATTGAAAAGACTGTTGAAGAGCCGCCACCCTCCCGAGGCGGAATATCACGTCCAGACACTGTCAGCGATCCTGAACGCCGCGAAATCCATCTCCCTGGGTCTGACCATCATGCTCATTGTTGTGGCTTTCATCGCCATGCTCATCAGTGGCATCGGCATCATGAACATCATGCTGGTCACCGTCAGGGAACGCACCCGGGAGATCGGCGTCCGCAAAGCCATCGGCGCGCCGCGAAAAGAAATTCTGGCTCAGTTTCTCATCGAAGCGTTCTTGATCAGTGGCGGCGGCGCCGTCTTGGGCATTCTGATCGGGCTGGCCATTCCCGTTGCCGTTCAGCAGACCTTGCCGGGCAATCTCCGCGTGCCGATTTCCACTTGGAGCGTAATTGTCGCGTTCCTGGTCTCCAGTTTGACCGGGCTCTTTTTTGGCTGGCTGCCGGCAAACCAGGCGGCCAAACTCGACCCAGTCGAATCGCTCCGGTACGAGTGAGGTCGCGCGAGCCGCACGAGTTTCTGAAAGCAGGAGGCAATCCTATGGCTTGGACGCGATGGGTGGCATGTGCAATCTTATGTTTTGCCGGCAGTGCTGTTTCGCTGCGCGCTCAAAACGCCGCAGATACCGGCGCTTCCGCTGCGCCGGTTCAGCTGACGTTTCGCCGCTGCATCGAACTTGCTCTTCAAAACAGCAAGGACATCCAACTGGCCAAGATTCATGCGCGAGTCGCCGATGACTCCGCCCATCTGAGCAAGTCCGAATTCCATCCCAATCTTTATGCTGGTTCCGGCGCGGGCTACACTTACGGCTTGCCGGAAACTCCCGGCGGCCGTCCTCCTTCCATCTTCAGCCTGACTTACACCGAACAGGTCTTCAACGGACCCCTGCGTGGCCTGGCAAAGGAGCAGGAAGAGCAGGCCAAGGCGCAGCGGGTTGTCCTGGAAGATACGCGCAACTGGGTGATCGAGCGTGTGGCAACGGCTTACTTGGAACTGGTCAAAGTGAAGCACTCCCTCGAATTGCTCCGCAAAGAAAAGGACAGCTCGGAGAAAATCGTCGAAGTTACTCAACAACGTCAGGGCGAGGGATTTGAATTGGCCTCCGAGGTGACCAAGGCGCAGCTCACCAAAGCGCAAGTCGTGCGGCGCATTCTTCAACTCGAAGGCAGGCAGGATGAACTGGAAGTCTTCCTCCGCGATCAGCTGGGTTTCGCCGCTGATCAGCCCTTTGACGTCACGCCGGAAGAACTGCCCGGCTCGGCCGAACAGGCAGGTGCGAACCTGGTCGCTCTCGCCGCGGAAGGCAACACCAGCCTCGCCTTCGCGCAATCCGACGTCCGGGCCAAAGAGTTCCGCCTGGCGGGCGAGAAGAAGGGTTACTGGCCGACGCTGGAACTCGTGACCATCTACAGCGTTCTCGAGAAATACAGCTTCCGGAACTACTCCACCATCTACAACAATTTCACCTACAACAACCTCAACGCCGGCGTGAACATCAATCTCCCCATCTTCAGCGCCAAAACTCGCGCCAATGTTTCATTGGCTCAAGCCAACCTGGACGCCGCCAAGCTGAATCTCGCGGCCAAGCGAAATCAGGTCAGCGCCGAAGTTCGCCAGCGTTCGCGCAAAGTGCAGGAAACGGACGCCGCCAAGGAAGTCGCGCGCCTGGAACTGCAACTAGCGCAGCAGACTCTGGCGGTCGTGCAGTCCCAATTTAGCGAGGGCAAAACGAGCCTGCGTGACGTGGAACGCGCCCGCCTGGAAGAGAACGAAAAGTGGATGGCCTATCTTGACGCCAATTTTCAACGCCAGCAGGCTCAGCTTGAGCTGCTGCGTACCGCGGGCCAGCTCGCTAAGGTACTGGAATAGGCTCGATGCTGGAAAAAGAAAGTTTGAAAATCCTGCAGCAGGCGCTGCAGAGGTTGGACGCCGGCTTTGCCGAGCTTCCAGAAAATCGAACTCCGGCGCCGGAAATGCACCGCGTCGCGGAAATCCTTGCCACTGCCGCGGATCGCTTGCAGAACAACTATCCCTATTTCCATCCACTCTACGCCGGGCAGATGCTGAAGCCGCCGCATCCTGTGGCGCGTCTCGCATACTCCCTGGCGCAGTGGATCAATCCGAACAATCACGCTCTCGACGGCGGCCGCGCTTCCTCAGCCATGGAGAAAGAAGCGGTCGCCGAAATCGCTCAAATGTTTGGCTGGACCGCACACCTGGGCCACTTGACCAGCGGCGGCACCATGGCCAACCTCGAAGCGCTCTGGGTTGCCGGCCAGCTCGCCCCTGGAAAAACCATCCTCGCGAGCGAGCAAGCGCATTACACACACAAGCGCATCAGCGCTGTGCTGCAGCTCCCCTTTGAATCCATCTCCTGTGACGACCATGCGCGCATGAATCCGGCCGCGCTGGAAAAGCGCCTCGCTCGCGGCGATGTCGGAACGGTCGTTGCCACGCTGGGCACGACGGCCACCGGTTCCGTGGACCCTCTCGCGGAAATCCTCGCACTGCGCAAGAACTACGGCTTCCGTATACATGGCGACGCCGCGTACGGAGGCTACTACTGCTTGGCCGGAAATCTCGCCGATGAAACGCGCCGCTCCTTCGCCCACATCCCGGATTTGGACTCCATCGTCATTGATCCCCACAAACACGGTTTGCAGCCTTACGGCTGTGGCTGCATCGTCTTCCGCGATCCCGCCGTCGGCCGGCTCTACAAACACGATTCGCCTTACACCTATTTCAGCTCGAAGGAACTTCATCTCGGCGAAATCAGCCTGGAGTGCTCGCGGCCCGGTGCCGCGGCCGTTGCTTTGTGGGCCACGCAAAAACTCCTGCCGCTGGTGAAAAACGGAGAATTCGCGCACGGTCTCGAATCCTGTAGAGAAGCAGCCCTCGATTTGCACCAACGCATCTCGCGCGATCCGCGCTTCGTTGCGGCATTTCCTCCGGAACTCGATATCGTCGTTTTTGCCCCGCGCGCGCTGAGCGTCAGCGACGCCTCCGTGCTGTCCCGCAAAATCTTCGACGCCGCCGCACGACGAAACCTCCATCTCGCCGTCGCCGAACTCCCCGTGGAATTCTTTGCCGCCAACCTCGGCACGATGAAGCGCGACCGCTCCACTCTCACCTGCCTCCGCTCCGTCCTCATGAAGCCCGAGCACCGCTCCTGGCTCGATCCCATCTGGAAACTCCTCCTCGAGTCCACCGAAGAGGTTCTCCACTCCTCCTAGGCCTTCCAGAACACCGGGGCATCACTCAGCTTGTCATCCCGAGCCCGCCGAGCCGGGCGAGGGATCTGCTTTTTCTCAAAGTTGGGTTCACCAGACTCCGCGCAACAGTTTCCTGCGCTAACCGCCAGTGAGTGACGGCTCGGTCGCTCCGGCAAGTCGCCTCAGACTCAATCTCCGGATAGCCCGTCATCCTCCCACAACGTCAAAGCTCGCAGCTTCCCCCAGAAGCCCATTTTTCAGTACCGAAATTTGCGAGCGCTAAAAGAATGCCGTCCAGCTAGCGGTGAGTTTCAATGGATTGGATACCCTCGGAGTGACAGCTGGTCCATACACATAGCCCAGGCCGACGTTCAGGTAGTTGCCCGCCGAAACGTGCATGGAGTAACTGGCTGTCAGAGTTGTGCTATCCCGCCAAACGGTTTTACCCTGCGAAGTCAGGCTGTCGGTGTAGCTGTTACTGTACGCACTGTGCGATGCCACCACAGATAGAAGGTCAGCAGGGCGGCTTCTAAACGGCGCCACTTTGTACAGCCTTGCCTCGAAATAACGCGCATATACGTTCATGGACTCTGGCACCGTCATGAACGACCCTCCGAAATACAGACCCTGGTTCGGATGTTCCAGGTTCGATCTCAGTAGCTGGTAATCCATCAGGACATATCCGCAGTAGTTCCCAGACTCCGTCTGTCCAGAGACCAGATTCTTGTAGGCCGACGTGTTGTACATGTATCCCGCACGGAACCAGACTTCGCGCGCATCATTGCTCGCCTTGCGCAAATACCCTCCTTCACCCAGGAAGAGCACCTTGTCGCCGTGTGGCCGGAACCGGAAGCCGGTATGGTTACGTGCAATCTCAGTTGTTCCGCCCTTTGGATCGACGCTCCGCTGGGCGGCCAGCTTGATGTACGTATTGCGCGTTGCCCGGATCCGCGAAGTGATGGTGGGAGTCGACAATGGGAAGTAGGCCATGCCCGCCTCATAAGGCAGCACTGCATAAACGCCGGATGCCCCGCTCGCGGTCGATCCACCAACGAACATGCCAACAAACTCAAGATCAAGCGACAAGTAACCGGCTTTCATCTGCACACGATCGTCGCCGAACGACTTGTAAAGGTACATATCCCACATCTGGAAAGCCTTCGGATTGGCGGTGTTCCAGCTCGACCAGTTCAATACCCCGCCCATGTAGAACTGGGCTTTCCGCAGATGCAGTTGCCGAAGGTCGGCCGTGAGAATAGGTTGCACCATTGCACTCGCATACTGTCTCTGGCCTACGTAAACCTGCTGGTCTGCAGGCACTGGTGCGGCCAGCAGATTCTGCGCGTATTGGGGTTGGACGATGACGCGCAACGCTACGCCTTCCTGAAAAAGCGCTTTTCGAAATTTAGAATCAACGGGGATGATGCTGTCAGAGAACGGTGGCATCTCAGCATCGCCCGCAAGATAGTTCAGATCCTCGACAGAATTCGCCGGAACAGATGGTGCTGCTGGCGGAGCCTGCACGTCTGTGGAGGTCTGCGCCTGACCGGAAACTACCGCGTACAGCATCAGGACCGGGAATAATCCGTAGATTCGGTGGGTCTTCTTCATTGCGGGGCAGTATTTACTCTCTCAGGTGAGAGCGTAGCGCGATGCCGCCGAGGACATAAGCTCCTTTGTGTTACATGACCTTATGAGCGGAGCTCATAAATCGCTGTCGCACCACTCAGAGCGACGAAGGTCAGTTAGTAACGCAAGACACTAATCACCGCCGCCAAAGAAGCTGTCTGTTGTCGCCGGCTCGGATAGAAAAGAAAGAAGCCCGGGAACGGTTGACACCAATCTTCGAGCACGCGCACTAGAGTACCCGCAGCGAGGTGCGAAGCTACCTTGTGTTCCGAAATGAACGCAAAGCCCACTCCATCTAGCGCGGCACGAAGAACCAGCTCTTCGTCTTCGACAACCAAAGGCCCGTTGACGGCAATCGCCGTGGACTTGCGTCCCTTCTGAAATTCCCAGCGATAAATCCCAGCTGAGCCGTGACGAAAGTTGATGCAGCGATGCTTGAGAAGATCACGCGGCACCCTCGGTTTGGGGCGAGACCGAAGGTACTCCGGTGACGCAACGATCGCTGCGCGATGATCAGGCGACACCCGCACGGCAATCATGTCCTTCTGAATGTACTCTCCAAAATGAATGCCAGCATCGAAACGGTCTGCAACGATGTCCCTACGGCTATCATCCGTGGTGATATCGAGAATGATGTCGGGATACCGACGGACCAATTCCCCAAGTTTCGGCGCAATCACCGAGAATGCGTAACGAGGCACAAGCAAGCGCACACGGCCGGCGGGTTTTGCGCGGGAGCCAGACACAACCTGAAGGCTCTCCCCAACTTCATTAAGGGCTGGTCGCAATCGATCGAGAAGCTGTTCTCCTGCTTCCGTAAGGGCTACGCTTCGCGTGGTTCGAGCGATCAAGCGAACGCCAAGGGTCTCCTCGAGTCCGCGAATGGTATGGCTGATTGCAGACGGCGACACGCCTTGTCGCTTGGCAGCCCGCGTAAAGCTTTTCTCTTCCGCGACTGCCACGAAAGCAGTTAACGAGCTGAAGTCAGTTGGAATCATTTATGAATGATACTCACAGGACCTTGCAAAAAACATCGTGAAATAAAACCAATTTTCTCAGCCATCATAAAAGAGTAGGTTTGCCGATCGGATCGGCTCTGAAGGCAGGGAAACTTATGCGCGGAACAATTCTATATGGCAGCAAAGATATCCGGTTTGAAGATGTGCCGGAACCCAAAATCGAAAAGCCCACGGACGCAATCATTCGGCTCGCTGTTACGTGCGTTTGTGGATCGGACTTATGGTCGTACAGAGGTATACAGTCTGTGACAGAGCCGACTCCAATGGGGCACGAATACTGCGGCTATGTAGAAGAGGTTGGCACCGCAGTCACGTCCGTGAAGCTGGGACAATTCGTTGTGGGCTCTTTCGCTATGTCTGACAACACGTGTCCGCATTGCCGGTTCGGCTATCAGTCCTCCTGTCAGCAGCGGGAATGGGTGACTCGGGCGCAAGCGCCTTATATGCGCGTGGCGCTGGCGGATGGCACACTTGTGCCGACCTCTGGTTTGCCTTCGGACGGACTGCTACCCAGCCTGCTGGCAGCTTCTGATGTACTCGGTACAGGCTGGTTCGCAGCAGATGCCGCGAACGTCAAGAAAGGTTCTACCGTTGTGGTCGTCGGCGATGGCGCGGTAGGGCTTCTTGGGGTGCTCTCGGCCAAACAGATGGGGGCTGAGCGAATTATTGCGATGAGCCGCCATGAGACTAGACAGAAATTAGCACGCGAGTTTGGAGCGACGGACATTGTGACTGAACGTGGTGGCGAAGGTATAGCTCGGATCAAAGAGTTGACGCAGGGCATCGGAGCGGATTCCGCTTTGGAGTGTGTAGGCACGCAGGAAGCGATGGAACAGGCGATCCAGTCCACACGCCCAGGCGGATTTGTATCGTACGTCGGTGTTCCGCATGGTGTGCAACTCCACGCCCAACCGCTCTTCTTTTCGCACGTTCATCTTCACGGCGGGCCGGCTCCGGTACGCCGTTATCTTCCAAAACTGATGGATCTGATCTTGAATGGCACGATTCAGCCAGGCAAGGTCTTCGACTTTGAGCTCCCGCTGGAAAAGGTGGCTGACGGATACGCCGCGATGGATGAACGCCGAGCAATCAAGACGCTTTTGCGTCCGTAGTCGTAAGGCGGCAGTGTCAACGACGCAAAATTTGTACCGACAAACGCGCTTGTAGGGAGTTGCGGGAGGATTGTCGGCGATCCGGA
>DASPTY010000106.1:0-39107 GCA_035623175.1 Candidatus Limnocylindrales bacterium
CCGTTTGGTTTCTTTGTTGCCATGGGACTTCTCCTCTCAGAATCAGAAATCGTTATCGAAACTCGTCATGCGCGGCGCACAGGCTAAAGCCCATGCTACGCTGGCCGGTCTGAAGACCGGCCGCTACAAAACCAAGAGAAAACCAAGACCCACGTGCAAAACCGGCACGTGGGGCACCCAAAGAATAAACCCAAGATGCCGGTCTGAAGACCGGCGCTACAAAACCAAGAGAAACCCAAGACCCAGGTTCAAAAACCGAACCTGGGCACCCGAAGAAAAACAATCACCTACACGAGGGCGACGTGGGCGCGCTCAGCGCGACGGGAACCACGCTGGCGCTTGCGCATTTCGACGCGCAGAAGTTCGGCCAAGATTGCGACGCCACGGGTAATTTGCTTCTCGTTCAGGCTGGCGAAACCAAGACGCAACGTATTCGGCAACGGCGACTGAACGTAGAAATAGCGGCCCGGAGCGAAGAGAACACCGCGCTCGCGGGCGTGCATCATGAGTTCGCTGGCATCGAAGCCCGCGGGAAGCTCCAGCCAAAGGCACATGCCGCCTTCGGGCTTGGTCCAGCGAACGCCTTCGGGCATAAACTTGCGCAGGACGTCGTCGAGCACATAGAGACGTTCCGTATAAAGCTTGCGCATGCGTGCCAAGTGTTTTTGGAAGAGGCCGCGCTTGAGAAATTCGGCGAAGGCGGCCTGGGCGAGCTGGTCGGTGTGGAGATCGGTCATTTGCTTCACAAGACGCAGACGCTCGATGGCCGCGGGCGGGGCAACGATCCAGCCGACGCGCAGGCCCGGGAAGGCGACTTTGGCGAAGCTGTCAATGTGGATGACAACGTTGGAGCGGTCGAGCTGCTTGAGGCAGGGGAGGCGCTCGTCGCGCGAGTGCAGACGCGCGTAGATGTGATCCTCGACGACGGGGACTTGATAGCGAGCGGCAAGCTCGAGAACGCGGCGGCGAGAGGCAACGGGCATGGAAGTGCCGGTGGGATTATGGAAGTCGGGAGTGAGGACGAGGAGCTTGACGCGATTCGAAGCGAGGGTGGACTCGAGAGCTTCAAGATCAATTCCGAGCGGGCTACCGGGTTCGGCGTGAGTGCGAACAGGGACACCGAGACAACGCGCGTGAACTCCATTGAAGACGGCGGAGGCACCGGGATAGGTCGGATTTTCGATTGCAACGGTGTCACCGGTGCGGACAAAGGCTTTGGCAATCAGATCGAGTGCTTGCTGGCAGCCGTCGGTGATGAGAAGAGTTTCGTCGCGTGCGGGAATGCCGTCGCGCTTGAGCAGGTCGAGGAGCGCTTCCTTTAAGGGAGCATAGCCGTCCGAAGCGCCGAGATTGAGAATTTCCTGGCCCTCGCGGCGGAGGGAGACTTGGACGCAAGACTGAAGTTCTTCGACGGGGAAAAATTCCTGGTCGGCGCGGGACATGACAAAAGAGATGGCGTTGGCGGGGGCGGAAGCGGTGAGGCGGGTGAGGATTTCCTCGCTGCGCTCATCGGCAAAGAGAAGTTCCCAGCGCAAGCCTTCGCCGTTACCGGTAAGAGTGGGCGGCGGAGGCGGGGAGATTTTCAAGACATTGCCATTGCCGCGGATGAAGGTGCCGCGGCCGACGTGGCCCTGGATGAGACCTTCAGATTCGAGTTCGGCGTAGGCGTTGGCGACGGTGGTGCGGTGGACGCCGAGAGTTTGGGCAAGTTCGCGGCTCGCGGGGATACGGTCGCCGGGACGGAGGTCACCGGCATGAACGAGGGAGCGGAGCTGGTCGCGAAGCTGGATGTACAGCGGGATATGGCTTTCGGGCTGAAGGTGTAATGGCAGCATTGTCTCTCACCCTGGAGGTATTTTAGCAGAGATTGGACTGGTGCAAGAGCCAATATGTCTCTTGCGGAGCAGGCGACCAGCGATCGGCGATCAGCGATCGGGAAGCTTGAGTTGCGCAGAAGCAATTTGTAATCGGTGATCAGTAATCAGATATCAGAAAGAGGGGAGGAGAGTGCAAGAGTTCGAAAAGAGGCACGCCGGATTGAATTTACTAGGGGGAGGTCGCCACGATCCCTCTGCTGCGCGAACCGGCGTGCTAAGAACGCACGCAAGAAAAAGCCGGCTCGCTCCGGTCGGGATGACAAGAACAATTACGAGTTCTTAGGGATTCTGGGAGAAAAAGGGGTTGGTGACGGGATGGAAGCCGACGGCGCCGTTCTTTTCGTCTTCGGCGAGATCGCGAATGCAGATGCGAGTGAGGTCGGAGGCGTCACACTGGTAGATCTGCTTAAGAGGAAGATCCTCTTCCTGAACATCGTAGGTACCGGATTGCATGTCCTCGCTGTCCTCGACGGAAGAGGTCACCACGGGACTTCCCTGCTCGACGCGAACACGAAATTGGCGAGTAGAAGGTTCGTAGTTGGAGACGAGGAAACAATGGCCGATGCAGGCGCGGTCGGGGATGTGGAGATAAATGGTGCGGTAATCGTTAGGGGCGAAGATGGTAGAGACGGTGCGGGTGCCGAAGGGGAGCGGGCGCGTGACGTTCTCGGCGCTGGCTTCCATGCGATTCATGAAGGCGGTGTCCTGATAGATGAAAACGAAGAAGACGGCGGCGAGGACGGAATAGGCTGCGAGATGCCAGAGGCGAGGAGGCAGAGTGGCGAGCCAGCAGAGAGCGAAGATGACGGTGACGAGCGTGAGGCGCGTGGCGAGGGCACCGATCCAGCCGCCGGCGGGGTCACTGTGAAAGTTTTCGGGAAGAATGACGCTGGTGAGGAAGGAGAGGACAAAGAGTTCGATGAGGATGCGGCGGTCTTTCCAGAAGTGGGAGCGAGGAGATGGGAGGAGGGCGAGGGCGGTGCAGAGAAGGAAAAGGAGTTGGATGGCGTAAGTGAAGAAGAGGTAGCGTTGGCCGAAGACATGGAACTGCTCGGCGCCGGTCAAGCGCCAGATGGGAGCGTCGCGCCACTCGACCTCGTAGCCGTGATGGCCGACATACCATCGCGCGGCGAAAACGCTGGTCAGAGCGGCAAGAGGAAGAGACAACTTCCACCAGCGCGGAAACTTGAGCCAGAAAAGGCGGTAGACGGCGCCGCCGAGGAATAACAGAAAGCCCAGAGGGTGAGCGAAAAGCATGGCCGGAGAGAGAACGGCGGAGGCAAGCAGTCCATTTTTTCGAGCGGGCCAGGCGAGGGACAGGCCAAGGCAGCCAAGTCCGACGGACAAATAGTAATTGAGGAAGCCCATATGGAAGGTGTAGCCGTAGGCAAGCATCGCGAGACAAGGAGCGAGAAACCAGGGCGGGCGGGAAGAGACGGCTTGGAGGAAGGCGAAGAGTCCCCAAAAAAAGACGAGGACGCAAAGGGAGACGGCGAGTTTTTCGGCGAGAGCGAGGCCGAGGAATTTGGCGAAGTAGAAGAGAAGCAAGTCGAAGAGGACGTTGTTCCACTGGCGGGCGAGGTAGAGGCCGGGGGCTCGTCCCTGCTCGATGAGTTGTGCGAGCCAGGCGTTGTAGACGTGGCTGCCAAGGTCGCCAGCTTCGATATGGCGGTGCCAGAAGCAAGGGATGAGGAGAATGGCGGAGATGGCGAGGATGAGGAAGAGATTGGCGAGGGGAAGATTGCGCGAGCCGGAAATGGGCGCGACGGGTGGGGCATTCTTCTCATTCAAGTTGACATGTGCATCCGAGAGGGAGGGCATTTTGAGTATTCTACAGCGCGATTGGGATTTGGGCGGAGAGGAAATGCAGGATTTGCGTGAGGACGGGGAAGACGGTGTCACGAGGCCGTCGATCCATGAGCCAGACCGCAAACCGAGAAAGTCAAAACCCGCAAGAGAAACCCAGGATGCCGGTCTGAAGACCGGCGCTACAAAACCAAGAGAGCCCAAGACCCACACCCAAATGCGGCGTGTGGGGCACCCGAGAGAAGAAACCAAGACACACCCTCAAGGACCAAGGGTGGGGCACCCAGGAGAAGAAAAAGAGAGTTAGCGAGGGGACTGAATGTCGCCGAGGCGCTTGAGGCGGTCGCGGAGCTTGCGCTGGAGCGGCGTCGGCGTGTTGGGATTGAAGGCGACGAGATACCAGAGGGGCTGAGTTTTGTCCTTGCTCAGATAGGTGAGAGTAGCGGCATCGGAATTGGGATGGCGAGCGACGTTTTCGCGAATGGCGCCATAGGGATGATGGGCGAGACGGTTGAGAGTCTTGGCGTTGGCGCGAGGATGTTCGCTGATGAGGCGGAGGAGATAGAAGTCCTCTTTGGGAGCTTGCTTGGCAAGCTTTTCGAGGATCTCGGGTTTGGCTTCGGCGCTGAGGACGAGACCGATTTTTTCGTCCCAAGCGGTGTTGATGTGGTTAAGTTCGCGGGTACGAGCGTGAATCAGCTCTTCGAGGACGCGGCGCTCCTGTTGCATGCGCGCGATGGGAAGGTTGCTGCCTTCGAGGGAGTCGAGGACGCGAAGGAGGTGCTGACGCTCGCCAAAGACAATCTGCGAGGTGCGCCCAATCCGTCCGTCTTCCTTTTCCTTATACTGCACAAGATCGGAACGTCGCATGGTTCGGTGCTCCCAATTCCCTTCCGGCATGTCACCAAAAGGGATGTACTCACTGGCCGCTTGCTCCGGAAGGCTCATGATCGAAAACCGCTTTCTGCTGAGGCTAAAAAGGATTATGGAGTGGGGAGGAAGTAGCGTAAAGTTTGGCGCCGGAGGGTTGTGCCCGAAGTGCAAAGAGGAAGGAAAGAGGCCAAGAAACCACAAAGTAACGACCTCAAGAAGAGGCACAGAACCGCAAGAAAAGGCAGGTTGGAAAGAGGGAAAGCATGTCGGCATTTGAGGAACACCGCGAGGAACTGGAGCGTTACGAGCAGATGTTCGGGAAGGAGCGAGGACGGCTGGCGGTATCGTTGGACCGGATAACGAATGCGCTGGTGTTGGTGGGACAGCACGGCGTTTATTGCACGAGCCAGAGGAATCCGGAGGTGCCGGCGATGGACTTGCGGATGATTTCGCAGGAATTGGCGCACGCGAAGGAGTTGATCCAGGCGGTGATGGAAGAGATACGGAAGGGGAGACAGGGAGCGGGAAGCGCGAATTGAGGGGCGCGGGCGAGGGATGACGACTTGATCGGGCCGGAAAGATTCGATCGGCAGAGGATGGGCGGATGGAGTGCCACGATCCCTCCGCTCTGCGAACCGGAGTGCGAAAAGCGCGCGCAAGGCACAGCCGGTTCGCTTCGGTCGGGATGACAGACGCTTCGACTAGCGGCGGGATTTGGGGATGACGAATTTGAGGGCGGTGTGGGTGGGGCTGAAACTGGCGACTTTGACGTCGGTGAGACCGGCTTTGAGGCCTGAGGAGCGGACGTGGGATTCGGTGACGGACTTCTGCCCTTTCGGGTAGACGATCCAGAGGGCCGCGGCACCGCGCATGGATTTGGCGAGGGAGTTCACGCGGCGCAAATCCTGAAGTGAATCGGCGGCCAGAAAAACCCAAGGAGAATCTTTGGCGGATTTGTCGGGTGAGATTGTGGCGCCGTGTTTGCGGAGGGTGGAGAGGAAGCCGGGCGGGAAATTGCCGACGAGTAGAGTTTTGTCGCCGGGTTTGACGCCAAGTTTTTCGAGGAGGGATTTGGGGTGGAGGATTTTGTAGCGCCACTTTTCGGCGTAAGGGCCGAGTTCGAAGACGGAGAGGCCATCCTTGGTGCGGATATGGAGTTCGCCGTTTTGCGCGTTGGCCGAGAGGATGGAGGAGAAAGGGATTTTGAGGCGGGTGTCGCCACGAAAAAGAAGTTCGGAAGTTTCGAGGAGAGCTTTGCCGGAGAAGGATTGGCCGTTGAGGGTGAGGGTGCAGGAGAGTTGATTGCCCATGGTCGGACCTCGCGAGGAAAAGAGGAGGGGAATTTACCACAGAGAGGACAGAGGACACAGCATAGAGTTGACAGGATACCGGGGGTACAAAGGCAAGAAAGCCCTAGACCCACCCTCAAAAACCGAGGGTGGGGCACCCAAGAGAAAAGAAGACCAAGAACGCTGGCATGAAAGCCAGCGCTACAAAAGCAAGAGAGACCCAAGACCCAGGTTCATAAAGCGAACCTGGGGCACCCGGCTACAAAAGCAGAGAAGAAAAGCAGATTCCTCGGGCAAAAAACACCCTCGGAATGACATGCCTATTTATTCCGAAAATCCGAAATGCAGTGCATCCTTCGAGAGAGGAAGACGAGACGGTCACTTCAAGAAGGGGTTGGTGGCGCGTTCGTGGCCGATGGTAGTGCTGGCGCCGTGGCCGGGATGGACGAGAGTCGTATCAGGGAGCTGGAGGATTTTCCCCTTGAGGGAATCGATGATCTGGTCGTAGGAGCCACCCCAAAGATCGGTGCGGCCGATGCTGCCGGCGAAGAGAGTGTCACCGGCGAAGAGTTGCGGCTGGCTGAGTTGGGTGGTGCAGGCCTCGCAGGAGAGATACAGTGAGACGCTGCCGGGAGAGTGCCCGGGAGTGTGCATGACGTTGGCGTTGAAACCGCCCCACTGGAGGACGTCGCCTTCTTTGAGGAGCTGGTGAACCTCGACGAGCTCGGGGGCAGGTACGCCGAGGAAGGAGGCTTGGACTTCCATGCCGCGGTAGAGAGGAAGATCGTCGCTGTGCATCATGACCGGAGCGCCGGTGTACTGATAGAGCTTGGCGAGACCGCCGACGTGATCAATGTGGGCGTGGGTGCTGACGATGGCCTTTACCTGGAGCTTGTAGCGGCCAACGAGATCGAGGATGCGCTCGACTTCGTCGCCGGGATCGATGACGATGGCTTCGCGAGTTTTGGGATCGCCGATGATGGAGCAGTTGCACTGAAGTAGGCCGACGGGAAGCTTGAGATAGATCATCTCCCTGTTGGCGGCGTCCGGCATGTGGTGAGACGGATGCATTGGGTTTACTGAGGAAAGTATATCATTGAGGCAATTAGGTATCGGGAGTAAGTAGTTTGTAGTGAGGAGAAGGAGATTTGGAGGAGCGGGCGGGGGCGATGGAGACGGCGCTGGCGGAAATGCACCGGGGGAGCGGGGCGGAAATGGGGGTGTGGTTCGGGTGCGCCTTGCCGGACAGCTTCGGGGATTGGGAGGGAGAGTATCGGGCTCTGAGGGAGAGCGTGGGGCTGATTGACAAGAATTATCGCGCGTACCTGAAGTTCACGGGGCCGGACCGGGTGCGCTACTTGAATGCGATTTTGACGAACGACATCAAGAGCTTGAAGGAGAACCACGCGACGATTTCGCTGTTCCTGAACCCGCAGGGGCATATCCAGGCAGAGATTGAAACGCACGCGCTTGCGGACAAGTTGTTTTGTGTGTCGTACGCGATGATTCGGGAACGGCTGATTCCGGCGATGGACAAGTACATCATCATGGATGACGTAACGTTGACGGACCTGACGGATGATGTGGCGACGCTGGCGCTGGAAGGGCCGAAAGCGGCGGAGGCGATAGCGGAGCTGACGGGAGTGGAGTTGGCGGGGATGGAAGAGTTGGAATCGAGAGAGATTTCCGTTGGCGGGATGGAGTGCCGTGTGGTGCAACGAAGTGCGGGAAAAGAGGCGAGCGGGGAGTTTCTGCTGCATCGGAAGGATGTGCGAGAGCTGTGGCGGATTTTGTTGAATGCCGCGAGGAGCAGAGGAGGCGGTCCGGCGGGGTACAAAGCGCTGAACGCGGTGCGGCTGGAACAAGGAGTACCGTGGTTTGGGTACGACTTCGGAGAAAAGCAGATTCCGCATGAGGCGGGATTGCAGGATTCGCACATTTCGTACACGAAGGGATGCTATACGGGACAAGAAATTGTGGAGCGGGTGAGGTCGCGCGGGCAGGTGAACCGGATGAGGGTGAGCCTGCGATTTGAGGGGAGCAGGGTCGTTGCGGCGAATACGGCGCTGGTGAGCGAGGGGAAAGAGGTGGGATACGTGACGCGGACAGGATTTTCGCCGGGGGTGAATGCGGTCATTGGCATGGGATACGTGCGGAGGGAAAGCGCGGCGGCGGGGACGCAACTGACGGCGGGGGAAGGCGGCGCGATGGTTGTGGCGGCGCCGATTGGGTGAGGGGAGGAAGCCCGCGCTGACAGGCTATGACGGCCTAGGGAAGAGGCCAACCCGAATGAAATGCAAGACCCACCCTTCCCGCAAAACCATCCGGGACGCGAAGCGCGCGCACAAACCGAGGGTGGGGCACCCAAGAGAAGAAAAACCCAAGAACCAGGTTTAAAGAGCGAACCTGGGGCATTCAAAGAAACACCCAAGATGCCGGTCTGAAGACCGGCGCTACAAAACTAAGAGAAATGCAAGCTGGGCTAAGTTGTGCCGCACCTACGGTGCTGGAGATTGCTCCTGCCGTGAACATATCCCGAGCGGAACGGGGATTCACCCCTCGGCACGCGCGAAAGAGGGATTCATCGCGCACACCCGGCGCGCTGGGGCAGAGGTCCTCGCTTCGAAGACTACGCTCGGAATGAAAAATCTTTCTTGGGAGGTTAAGCGGCAGTGGATGGTGCTGAGTCTCGCCTTCTAGGCGGCGGGGAGGAGGGACTTGACCTGCTGGAAGAGGCGCGCGCGGTCGGTGGGATCCATGGAAGTAAATTGAACGGCAAGGCCGCGATTTTCGAGGGCGCGGCGAACGACGCCGAGGCAGCGCACCTGTCCTACGGGAAGGTCGAGAAGGAATTGGACGAGGCTGCGCGGGGGCAGGGATTGGCGTGTGCGGACGAAGAGACCACCGACAGAGAGGCTCTCCAGGAAAGAAACGTCGCGGCGCGTGCCAGCTTGCCAAGCCGCAAGGACGGAATCCGGCGGCTTCACACGAGGGTAGCGTCTCTGCTCGGGAGCGATCATAGCAAAGAATCCAGGGAAGGGATTGTAGACCTAAGGCGAGAAGGCGTCCAGCAAAAGTTTAGTCAAATTCAAGCTTGGGAGGAGCTTGGTCTTTGCCGACGCGGCCGGTGGCGATGTCCGCCTTGTAATAGTTTTCAACGCGGATGGGAAGGCCCGCAAGACGGCGCAGAAGGGCGAGCTGTCCGACGTGATGCAAGGAATCAGCAACGGGCCCCTGGAAGAGTTTGTCCACCGGGGCGTGAAGCGGTTGGGCACTCGCGAGATAGTCATCGAAGTGCTTGAGAGAGTCAAAGAAGCGCTGGACTTCGTCGGGCCAGGGGAGCGGGTCGGAGTCATGCCAAGCGGATTGGCCTTTGGCCATGGAGAGACCCCAATCAAAGAGGTCGCCGATATGCGTGAGGATTTGAACCGGCGTGCGGCAATTCTTGCCGGCTTCGAAGTCAACGTAGGATTGAGGGGCGTCGCGAATGATTTTGCCGGCACGGTAGGCGATGGTGGCCAGTGAATGGCGGAGAAGCGCGCGGGCGGTGACATTAGAGGAAGGCATGCAGGGATAACGCTAGCAGGTCGGGAAGGCGGGGAAAAGAGGATTTGTAGGCGAGACAAAAAAGCGTTGGGGTGCAAAAGGCGCGAAAGACCCGCGTCTACAAAACCCAAGAAAAGGCACGGGTCTGAAGACCCGCCACTACCTAAAAGGATGAACCGAGGCACAGACTGGAGCCCATGCCACACGGCAAGGAACCCAAGACCCAGGTTCAAGAACCGAACCTGGGGCACCCGCCAGCGATAGAGGCCAGTACGAAGGTTGAGCGGTGGGAGTGAAGAGAGATTCCTCGCCCGCTGAAGCGGGCTCGGAATGACGGGGTTTGTGAGGGTCGTGGGAAAAGAAGAAAGGCGCTGGCATGAAAGCCAACGCTACATGAGACCAAACGCCATCACCACAAGACGGTGCATTGAGCATAGAGAAAAGCAGATTCCTCGCTGCGCTCGGAATGACAAAAATTGGACTTAGTTTGAGTAGAGACAACGGTTGAGGGGCGTACCCGCACCTTCAAAGCCGAAAGGATCAGGCGAGGTTGAGGGCGCGCTTGAAGGAGCCCTTTTCGGACTCGATTTTTTTCTGAAGCTGGAGGATGGCGTAGAGAACGGCTTCGGGGCGAGGCGGGCAGCCAGGAACGTAGACATCAACGGGAATGACCTGATTGCAACCCTGAACGATGGCGTAATTGTTGAAGACGCCGCCGGAAGTGGCGCAAGCGCCCATGGAGATGACCCACTTGGGCTCAGGCATTTGGTCGTAGAGCTGGCGAATGACGGGAGCCATTTTTTGCGAGAGGCGACCGGCAACGATCATGAGGTCGGCTTGGCGAGGGGAAGGACGGAAGACTTCGGCACCAAAGCGCGCGACGTCGAAGCGGGAGGCGGCCATGGACATCATCTCGATGGCGCAGCAGGCCAGGCCGAAGCCGAGTGGCCAGATGGAACTTTTGCGAGCCCAGTTCACGGCTTTGTCGAGCTGGGTGAAGATGATGCCCTCTTCCTGGAGCAGTTTGCCGAAATCGTCGGGCTTGGTGAGAGTGACGTGCTTGCCGAGGGTGGTTTCCATGTCGGCCTCCATTCTATTTTGGCATAGAGAGGGGAAGGAGACAAATTGGGGCTGGCATGAAAGCCAGCGGTGCATAAAGGAAGAAAAGGCACGGGTCTGAAGACCCGCCACTACACAGAAGAAGAAAACCCAAGAGCACAGGCTGAAACCTATGTTACGCGGCGGGGAACCCAAGAGCACAGGCTGAAGCCTATGCTACGCGGAGAAGAGTTCGAAGGCACAGGCCGAAGGCTGTATTAGGGGATAGTGAGGACGACTTTGCCGAATTGTTTGCCCTTTTCAAGATAGGTGTGGGCAAGGATGCAATCGTGGAGCGGCCAGACTTTATCCACGACGGGCTTGAGGCGGCCCTGAGCGACGAGTTTCAGGAGCGTGCGGAGTTCATCCTTCGAAGCCATGTAGGAACCGAGGATGGAGAGCTGGCGGGTGAAGAGGAAGCGGAGGTCGATCTTCGCGTCATAGCCGGTGGTACAACCGCAAGTCACAAGGCGGCCGCCGACGGCAAGGCTTTTCACGCTTTCGTTCCAGGTGGCTGCGCCAACGTGCTCGAAGACGACGTCCACGCCGTGATTGTTGGTGATGCGGCGAACTTCCTTGGAGATGGGCATGATGCCGTGATGAATGACTTCGTCAGCGCCGATGTGCTTGGCTTTTTCGAGTTTTTCGTCGCTGCCAGCAGTGGCGATGACATGAGCGCCGAAGAATTTGGCAATCTGGATGGCAGCGCTGCCGACGCCGCTGCCGGCAGCGAGAATGAGAACGGTTTCACCAGGACGAAGCTGAGCGCGAGTGATGAGCATGTGCCATGCGGTCATGAAAACAAGAGGGACGGCGGCGGCGTGAACCCAATCGAGATTTTCGGGATAAGGCATGCAGTTGACTTCGGGACACCGGACGTATTCGGCACAGCCGCCATCAATCATGAAGCCGAGGTTGGTGAAGTCGCGGCAGAGATTATCGTGGCCGGAAAGACAGGCGGAGCAGCGGCCACAGGTGACGCCCGGGGAGAGAACGACTTTGTGGCCGATGTGGACGCCGTGGACTTCACTGCCGACCTTGACGACTTCTCCGGCGACGTCACTGCCGGGGATGTGCGGAAGAGGGATGGAAACGCCGGGTAGGCCGCGGCGGACCCAGAGATCGAGATGGTTGAGAGCGCAGGCATGAACGCGGACGAGGACTTCGTGGGAGCGAAGGTGAGGCTCGTTGACGTCGGTGTAACGGAGGACGCTCGGATCGCCGTGCTGGTGAAGGACAATGGCTTTCATGGGAGACCTCCTGAGGCCTGAGTGATGGAGAAGCTGCTTGCCGGCAGACATATCAAAAGACGATATGTTGGAGGTACCTGACCGGCAGGTTCTAAGAGAACGTTACGCCCGCGGGAGGGCGGTGTCCAGATGGAGAGAATTGACAGCGAAGGAGGGGGGCCGTAGGCTGGAACGGATTTGAGTCATAAGTTGTAAGTTATAAGTCATAAGCAAGAGAACCGAGGGCGGGACTGAAGCTGAACTTTCGGGGAAACGGTTTGTATGGACTTGTTCGAAGAGATTGTGAGGATGAGGAAAGCCGGACAGCGCGGGGCGCTGGCGACGATCGTGCACACGAGCGGGTCGATTCCGAGCTACGAGAGCTCGCGGATGCTGGTGAGGGAAGACGGCTCGGCGGTAGGAACGATTGGCGGAGGATGCGTGGAGGCGGACGTGTGGGCCGCGGCGAAAGAGGTGATGCAGAAGGAAATGCCGCGAAAGCTGGTGTTTCACCTGAACAATGAGGCGACGTACGACAACGGACTGATTTGCGGAGGAACAGTGGAAATTTTTGTCGAACCGATTTTGCCGCAGCCAGTGGTGTATTTGTTCGGCGGAGGGCACGTTTCGACGGCGGTGGCCAAGGCGGCGCAGGCGGCGGGATTCGGGGTGGGAGTGGTGGACGACCGCGAGGCGTTCGCCAATGCGCAAAGATTTCCGATGGCGCAGGAGATTTACACAAGCTTCGAGGAAGCATTCGAGAAGTTGAAGCCGAATGGAGCGACGTACCTGGTGATTGTGACGCGCGGACATAAAGAGGACATGCGCGTGCTGGCGTGGGCGGTGCGGACGCAGGCGAGGTACGTGGGGATGATCGGGAGCAAGCGGAAGGTGCTGAGCGTGTACAAGGCGCTGGAAAAAGAAGGCTACCGGATGGAGGAGTTTGAACGCGTGTTTGCGCCGATGGGGTTGGACATCGGAGCGCTCTCGCCGGAGGAGATCGCAATCAGTATTGTGGCGGAACTGGTGGCGGTGAGGCGAAATGCGGGAGCGAAGGGACACATGAAGTTGAAGGCGGAAGTAGGAAGTGCGGTCGAGCCGTAATTCCAGGAAAGACGCGGTGGGTGTGAAGAGAGATTCATCGCGCAAACCCCGCGCGATGGGGCAGAGGTCCTCGCCCGCCGAAGCGGGCTCGGAATGACGGGCGTTTAAGAGGGCGGAGGGGAAGGAAGAAAGGCGCTGGCATAAAAGCCAGCGCTACAAAACCGAAGAAAAGGCACGGGTCTGAAGACCCGCCACTACAAGAGCAAGAGAAACTCAAGATGCCGGTCTAAAGACCGGCGCTACAAAACCGAAGAAAAGGCACGGGTCTAAAGAGCCGCCACTACAAAGACGAAGAAGATTGGCACTTGAAGAGGAGATTTTTCGGGATTAGGATGCAATTGAAGTGGTGGCGCACGCTCGACGGGCAATCCGGCCTTGCCCAGATGCGCCGTATCAAGGGTGAACGTATGCTGGCCTCGGTGATCCTATCGGGAGGAAGTTCCAGTCGGATGGGGTCGCCGAAGGCGCTGCTTGCCTACCAAGGCCGGGCATTTCTCGAACATTTATTGGAGGTTACACAGCACCCGAGGATAGGTGTGCGCCGTGTGGTGCTGGGTGCGCACGTAGAACCGATTACGAGAGCGGTGAAGTTGGATGCAAAGGAGATTGTGATCAACGCGGAATGGGAGAAAGGGCAACTGAGTTCGATCCAAGCGGGGTTGAGAAGTTTGCCGCCGGGAACGGACGGGATGATGCTGTGCTTGATTGACCACCCGCTGATTAGCGCGACGCTCGTGGATGGAATGATTGAACAGTTTTATGCGACGGGGGCACCGCTAGTGGTGCCGGTGTACGAAGGGCGGCGCGGACATCCGGTGATATTTTCTGCCTTACTGTACGGCGAGCTAGAACGCGCGCCGATGGAAATCGGAGCGCGAAGCGTAGTGTGGATGCATGAGAAAGAGATCAGCGAGTACCGGACAGAAGAAGAAGGATGCGTGCTGAACTTGAACGACCCGGAGATGTACCGGATGGCCAGCGGGAAGATGGGTTGAGGGGAAGGCGAGCCGATTGTCGGCGACCTGGGTACGAATTCAGAATGACAATTTGATTGAGTGGGCACGATTCCATCGGCCGAGGATGGACCGGCGGATTGCCGCGATCCCTGCGCTCCGGCCCGCAAGAAGCGCGGGCCTTCGGTCGGGATGACAAGAGAAGAGAGCAAGCGCGAGGACAAACGCAGGCAGGAGAAGGCTGGTACGCTGCGGTCGGAATGACGGACCTGGTTTAGTCGAGGGCGGCTTGGAGGAGGGCGTGCAGTGCATCGTGAGCGAGCTGCGCGGCGTGGAAGGAGGCGGGAGGAAGACCGCCGAGGGCGGAGGCGAGAGATTCCGGGGTGAGGGATTGGAGGGAGCGCAGTTCCCTGCCCTGAATGCATTCGGTCAGGAGCGAGGCGCAGGCGATGGACGCAGTACAACCACGGCAGAGGAAGCGGACTTCGCGGATGGCGCCGTTATCCATGATGGCGGCGAGTTGAAGGACGTCGCCGCAGACGGGATTGCTGACTTCGACCTTAGCGTTGGCGGCAGGGAGTTCGCCAGAATTGCGAGGATGCTCAAAGTGGTCGAGGAGGATTTGGGAGTACACGAAATGAGTATCGCAGCGGCGGGAGCGGGGCGCAATTCGGGCGAAGTGCGATTGAGAGGGGCAGGTACCAACGGCGGGGTCTTCAGGGGCTAAAGCCCACTTCAGAGCAGAGAGTAACGCGGGGGCTGAAGCCCCGCCTCCTAGAAGAAATTGAGGGCGGTTACGACACGGCTGAAGCCGTGGCCTCCCGGAAAGCAAGAGAGATTCCTCGCTCGCGAAGGCTCGCTCGGAATGACGGATTAGGAGTTTTGGCTCGAGCTAAACGACTTGCGCGTGACGGGCGTCACAGGTTGGGAGGCTTTTATGGACAGAGACAGAGGAAAGTTGGGCTTGGCGGGGTTAACATCGAAAAGATGTAACCGAGAAGGAAACTGACACGTCCGAGATAGTGAACGGGCCGACAGAATCTTCAGGAGACCGGTTATGTTCAAGCACCTGTCGTGGACGTTTTGCGTTGTTGTTTGTTTTTCGATAAGCCTGGCAGTTCCCACCTACACACAAAGCAGAGAATCAAACGAGCCGCAACTTGTGCAGGTGATTTACGCGCAAGGGGTGGTGAAGTACTCGGAGGGACAGAATGGCAAGGTGTCGTTAAACACGGAGTGGATGCCCGCATCCGCGGGCCTGGAGGTTGAGGAAGGATACACAATCGCAACGGAAGAAGGGCGAGCGCAAGTGGAGTTTGAGGACCGCTCGGTGGTGTACCTGGCGGAGCGCTCGGTGCTGCAGTTCAAGAAGCTGCGGGCGACGGAGGACACCACGCGGAGTCAGCTCTACTTGCTGACGGGGACTGCAACGGTATTTCACGCTTCGTACGGGCAGGACGACATGTCGGTGGAGACGCCGACGGCGAAATTGCGGTCGAAAGATGCCTTTAGCGCGCGGATCGAGAGCACGCTGAACGGAACGGTGTTCCAGGCGGTAGATGAGACGCTACCGGTCGAAAAGTGGTTCCCGGGGCAGACGATTCACCTGAAGCCAGGGGAGTCTGTGGTGATTGTGGGAGGCGAGAAGCTCCCGCTGAACGACGTTCCCCAGATTTCCGGAGGGGATGCCTGGGACAAGTGGGTGAATGGGCAGAGACTGGAACGCCAAGCGAACCTGCAGAAAGGGATGGCGGAGAGCGGATTGGAAAAACCAGCGCCCGGCCTCGCGGAAATGGCGAAGAATGGGAAATTCTTCGATTGCCCGCCGTATGGAAAATGCTGGGAGCCGACCCAAGGGGGAGAAGCAGAAGCGGAAAAACCAGCTCAGATGCAGAGGCGGGATTTTGTGATCAACAGGACGCTCTTACACCGCTGCCCGATGGAAGTGTGGATGTATTCGGTGGGAAGACCAAGCAGGCCCGGCCTGCTCAACGCCAATGAGCCGGAACAGACGTTCAGGCTGTCGGGCTTCTCGATTCCCGGCGACCCGCTCTCGTATTTCAACGGCAGAGGTGATCTCTGGGAGACGTGCTACGGGGGAACGTGGGTCATGTACCCGTGCCGATGGAATGGGATGGGAGGATGCCACCACCACCATTGGGTGTGGGTCGTGGGGCCACCGAGAAGGAAGCCACCGGTTCACATCGTGCACGTGCCGCGAGGGATCGGAATCATTCCGCGGCACCCGCTGGATCAAAAGGGCAAGCCGCCGATCAATGCGAAGAACGGGATATTGGTTTTGGCGCCGGGAAAGAATGGCGTGCAGGGGCGGATTGAGCCGCCACCGGGCAAGGGCCTCCACTTCGGAGGGAACGTGCTGAAGCCGTTTCCGCAGGGACAGGTGCTGACGGCGGGAGTCGCGAAAGCAACCCCACCGATCATTCATGGGAGGATGACCGACCTCACATGGGGATTCTGGGGACCGAGGGTAGAAATCAAGGCTCCGGCAAAGGATAGCAAGCCGATCCTTTACGACTACAAAACCAGCAGTTTTGTGGTGACGGGAGCTCGCGGCCAAAACGCGCATGGCGCGGGTGCGGGAGGCGAGAACATTGTTCTGGCGCACGTGGGTTCACACGGCGCGAGCGGTGGCGTGACGGGCCATGGGAGTGGAAGTTGGTCTGGCAGTTCGGGTGGCGGGTACGGCAGTGGACATGGCGGAAGTTACTCTGGAGGAGGCGGTGGCGGGGGGCATAGCGGGGCAGGCGGGTACTCTGGAGGCGGGGGAGGCGGAAGCAGCCATTCGGGCGGAGGAGGAGGGGGAAGCTCCGGCGGTGGCGGAGGGGGTTCCTCGGGCGGGTCGGCGTCGAGCAGCGGCGGCGGGAGTAGTCACGTACATTGAGGATGAATGTGGAAGGTGGAGTGAAGGTGAGTCTTCAGGGGCTAAAGCCCACTCATTGTCGGCACTTTATGCGGGGGCTGAAGCCCCCGCCTCCTAGAAGAAATTGAGGGCGCTAACGGCACGGCTGAAGCCGTGCCCTCCCGCGAGGCAAGAGAGATTCCTCGCTCGCGAAGGCTCGCTCGGAATGACGGGTTAGGAGTTTTGGCTCGAGCCAGACGACTTGCCCAGGGGCTGAAGCCCCTTGCTAAAGAGAGAAAAACGACTCAATAAGAAGATACAGCGATAGTTCACTTTTTTGCGGGGAGGTATTTTTTTTCTATGGAGGCGATGACGACGTAATTGGGATCAACCATTTCGGTGAGATGAAGCTTGCCGACTTTGGAGAAGAGTTCGTAGGCATCGAGTTCGGAGAGACCGTAGTCGCGATTCATCCAATGGATGAGTTCGGTGACGGCGATGCGGACGGCGTCATCCACGGGACGATAGATGCCGGCGGCCATGAGTTCATGATCGTTTTCAAGACGCGGCCATTCGGTGCTCTTCCCTTTCACTAATTCAAATTGGAAGCGGGCTTTCATGGGAACTTCGACGGCGCTGCCAGCGACTTCGCCATCGCCCATGGCGGCGTGGCCGTCACCAAAATAGAAAAGGGCGCCGCGGACGTTGACAGGAAGATAGAGCGTGTTGCCCGGTGAGACTTCGGGTGCGTCCATGTTGCCGCCAAATTCGGCGGGGACGATGGAGCTGCGGGCTTCGCCGTTGGCGGGAGCCACGCCGATGCAGCCGAGAAAAGGTCTTAAGGGAAATTGCGTTTTGAAATCGGAATCGAGCGCCTGAAAGGTGATGAGCTTTTTTTCGGCGTCGATGGGGTAATACCAAGCGCGTTCGGGGAGCGGCGCCTTTTCAAGCATGGGAGTGTAGTGGGTGGAATTGGCTGCGCCAAAGCCAGGGCCGAAGGTGCCGACGCCCTGCTTGGCATCCACCTCGAGAGCGAGGATGCGGATGACCAGGGTGTCACCGGGCTCGGCACCATCAATGAAGAAGGGGCCGGTGAGCGGATTGTCAATTTTGACGTTGGAGAAAGGATCGCCGGGCTTTTGGAGGGCGTTGCCGAAGCAATCGAGGGAGTTGGCGTCGAGGATGCCGCCGAGTTTGACGTGGGCGACGGGCTCGGCGGGGCCGAAGGTGGCTTTGACGTTGTTCATGGAGGCTTTGAAGTGGACGACGTCGGGAGGAGTTTGGGCGAGGGCGGGGAGAGTGAACAGGGCGAGTGCGAAAAGAAGAAAGAAACGCATGGAGGCCTCTTTCGATATTGGTTGTGGCCGGTCTGAAGGCCGGCGGGTTCAAAACCTGTGAGCGACGAATGCATTATACTCAGCCGATTGATGAAAGCGTGATTCGAGTCAATAGGGAGAGCAGAAAAGGATGAGGCGAGTTGTGGCGGGGGTGATTGAGAGGGCGGACCGAAGATTGTTGATAGGGCAGAGGCGGAGGGAGGATACGTCTCCGTTGAAATGGGAATTTCCGGGAGGAAAAGTACGGGAGGGGGAAGAGTTGGAAGAGGCGCTGGTGCGGGAATTAAGAGAGGAATTGGGAGTGACGGTGTTCAAGAGCCGGAAGATTGCGGAGGTGCGGCATCAGTATGCGAATTATCCGGAGGAGTTGGAGATACATTTTTTCGCGGTGAAGATTGCGGAAAAAGAGGTGGTGCCGCGAACATTCGAGCAGGTGAAGTGGGTACTGCCCAAAGAATTAGGGCAGCACAATTTTCTTGAGGCGAACCGGCGATTGATCGCGGAACTGGCGACGGGGAAGATCAAGCCGGGAGAAGTGCTGGAGCAAGGATAGAGTTGCGCAGAACGGAAGGTTGAGATCCTTCGGCGCAAAAGATGCGCCTCAGGATGACAAGTTGGTGTGAAGTTATAGGTTACAAATCTTAAGTTGTAAGTTTCGGAGAAGAGAGACCCAAGACCCACCCTCGCAAACCGAGGGTGGGGCACCCGCAGCAGGTTGAGATCCTTCGGGCCGCAAAAGGCGCGGCCCTCAGGATGACAAGGTGGGGTGAAGTCATAGGTTATAAATCTTAAGCTGTAAGTTTCGGAGAAGAGAGACCCAAGACCCAGGTTCACAAACCCGCCTCCCCCAAGGCTACGGCGGGCAAGCCGAACCTGGGGCAGCCGCGGTGATTAGGACTTTGTGTCGCACCTACGGCGCTCGGGGGTTCTTGCTGCATACCCAGCCCTTACGGGCTGGGCTACCTTTTTGCCGCGCCTCCGGCGCTGGTAGGTAAACCCACAGGAAAAAGTCAAAACCCGCACCCTTCAAAAAGCGAAGGGTGCGGCACCCGCCAAGAGAGGCGCCTTAGGATGACGAGTTGGCGCGGGGTTATGAGTTGCAAGTTGTGAGTTTCAGGGAAGAGAAGCCCAAGACCCACCTTCGCAAACCGAGGGTGGGGCACCCGTCTGGTCTTAGATGTTATAAATTGTGAGCTTTAAGGTGTGAGTTTCGGAAAAGAGAAACCCAAGCTGGGAGACACCTCGAGTCGAATTAGCTAAAAGCGATAGCCGAAGCCGATAGAGAGAATCGGCCAATATTGGGCGTACTTCGCCTTGTCGTTGATCTTGTTCTGTTGCGTAACGATGTCGCTCAGAATCGTCGTATTGGTGGCCGCATCCTCACACATGGTTTGCGCGGCATCCAGGCAAGCAGTGCCGCTGAGGGCCAGCTTCATCTGCGGCAGGCCCACGAAAGCGATACCGGCTTCGATGCCGAAGCTGAAGTGCCTTGTTCGCGGCACGAGGTTTCCCCAACCGAAACGAAGTTCGGGAGCGGCTTTGCGAAATTGCAGCTTGCCCGTGCCGGTAACGGGATTTGCATTGCTGCTGTAGTAGGTATCGGAGCCCAGAGAGAAGGATTGGCCCGCCGGGGCATTCGCGGTCGCGTTCACGTTGTTTCCGTTGTAGATCAGCGCGCCGCCGCTCAAGTGGAAGCCCCCGCCAAAAGGAAATACATCCAGAAGCACGTCGCCATTGCGAAAGTCCAGATTCCCCTTGTAGTAGATGCCGTCGTAATGGAACGTGCGGGAGTAGCTAAAGAAGCTGGCGCCGCCGCGGAGATTGACCCGAGGCGCGATGGAAACTCCGAGCTGGATACCCGCGCCCAAGGTGGACGCAGTTACGCCGATTCCGACCTTGCCAATTTCGCCCCCGTGTGCGGTGGACTTCGTAGGACTGTTGTGGCTGGATGCGCCGGGCATTGCGCTTGGCGGGAGCAGAGAGACTTCGCCTGAGGAGGAATTATCTGAGGTTGTTGGGTAGTTAGCAGTGGAGGCCGAGGATGGTGCCGAGGAATCCGGATGCGCGGGATTCGATGCGGTTTGGGCCTGGATGCAGGTGGAAGTGACCAAAAAAACAGCGAGGCACAAAAAAATCGTCATCAATCGAGCTTTCACGAACTTGCTCCTTTGTTGGTACCTCTCCTCGGACGCGTAGAAGCGCGCTCAGCGTTCCGCCGGGTTATTACTGAACCTGGTGCCGAGGGGCAAGTAAAGGTACAACTCTAATTTTCCTCCCGGTGGAAAGAGGGGAATATTCAAATGTCGGGAGTTGGAGACTTATGACGCAACAGCCGGTGGGCGAGGAATGTAAGCGAGCGGTTGTGGTTTCGCTTAGGTTGAGATCCTTCGGCGCAAAAGACGCGCCTCAGGATGACAAGGTGGTATGAAGTCAAAAGTTATAAGTTATAAGTCTCAAGTTTCGGGCAAGAGAAACCCAAGACCCACCCTCGCAAACCGAGGGTGGGGCACCCGCAGCAGGTTGAGATCCTTCGGCGCAAAAGACGCGCCCCAGGATGACAAGGTGGGGTGAAGTCATAGGTTATAAATCTTAAGCTGTAAGTTTCGAAGAAGAGGAACCCAAGACCCAGGTTCACCAACCCTCCTCCGCCAAGGCTACGGCGGGCAGGCCGAACCTGGGGCACCCGCGGTGATAGGAGTTTGTGTCGCACCTACGGCGCTCGGAGGATCTTGCTGCTTACCCAGCCCTTACGGGCTGGGCTACCGTTTTGCCGCGCCTCCGGCGCTGATAGGTGAACCCACAGGAAAAAGTCAAAACCCGCACCCTTCAAAAACCGAAGGGTGTGGCACCCGCCAAGAGAGGCGCTTCAGGATGACGAGTCGGCCTGAGTTTATTGGTTATAGGTTTTGAGTTTTGAGATTCGGAGAAGAGGAACCCAAGACCCAGGTTCACAAACCCTCCTCCGCCAAGGCTACGGCGGGCAGGCCGAACCTGGGGCACCCGGCTCGAGTCATGTTGCAGTGAGCTCAGGAGGTGAGGGGGTTGGGCTTGTCGGGGTTGAGGCCGAGGTCCTTGATGGCGTTCTGGACGGTGGCTTCGCCGACGAGGCCATCTTGCGCGAGTTCGTGAAGCGTGGCGACGGCGATGAAGCGGGCGTCCACTTCGAAGAAATCGCGGAGGGACTCGCGGCCCTCGCTGCGACCGAAGCCGTCCGTGCCGAGAGTAGCGATGCGACGCGGGGACCACTTGGAAATCATGGCGGGAAGAACTTTCAGGTAATCGCTGGCGGCGACGAGGACGCCCTGCTCGTCTTCGAGACATTGGGTGACGTACGGGACGCGGGGCGTGTCGTCGGGATGAAGGCGATTCCAGCGCTCGGTTTCGATGGCGTCGGTATAGAGGCACTTGTAGCTGGTGACGCTCCAGACGTCGGCGGCAACGCCGTAATTTTTGTCGAGAATGTCTTGAGCACGGAGAGCTTCGTTGAGGATAGCGCCGCTGCCGAAGAGTTGCGCGCGGAGCTTGGACTTGCGATTGGGAGCGGCACGGAATTTGTACATGCCTTTAAGAATGCCTTCCTCGACGCCTTTGGGCATGGCGGGCATGGCGTAGGGTTCGTTCATGACGGTGATGTAGTAGAAGATGTTTTCGCCGTTTTTGTACATGCGGCGGATGCCGTCGTGAATGATGACGGCGATTTCGTAAGCGAACGCCGGGTCATAGGCGAGGAGATTCGGAACGGGAAGCGCGAGGACCTGGCTGTTGCCGTCCTGGTGTTGGAGGCCTTCGCCGGAAAGCGTGGTGCGGCCGGAGGTGCCGCCGAGGAGGAAACCGCGCGTGCGCATGTCGGCGGCAGCCCAGATGAAATCGGCGATGCGCTGAAGGCCGAACATTGAGTAATAGATGAAGAATGGAATTGTGTTGATACCGTGGCTGGCGTAAGCGGAACCGGCGGCGATGAAGGAAGCGACGGAACCTGCTTCGGTAATTCCCTCCTCGAGGATCTGGCCGTCTTTGGCTTCCTTGTAATAAAGGAGAGTGTTTACATCCACGGGCTCGTACTTCTGGCCGACGCTTGAATAGATGCCGACTGTGCGAAAGAGCGACTCCATGCCGAAGGTGCGGGCTTCATCGGGCACAATGGGGACGATGAGCTTGCCGATTTCGGGAGCCTTGAGCATTTTGCGGAGCATGGCGACGAAGGCCATGGTGGTGGAGACTTCGCGGCCGTCGCTGCCGTCATAGAATTCACGGAAGAGTTCCTCGTGGTCGGAGGCGAGGGGCGTGGAGCGGACTTTGCGCTGCGGGACGTAGCCGCCGAGCGCTTCGCGGCGCGCGCGTAGATAACGGATTTCCTCGCTGTCTTCTGGCGGGCGATAGAACGGCACTTCGCTGATGTCGTCATCGCTGAGAGGAATGCCGAAGCGCGAACGGAATTCGCGGAGCTCGTCTTCGTTCAGTTTTTTCTGCTGATGGGTGACGTTTTTCCCTTCCCCCGCTTCCCCGAGGCCGTAGCCCTTGATGGTGCGCGCAAGAATGACGGTCGGGGCGCCGCGAAACTCGAAGGCGGCTTTGTAGGCGGCGTAGACTTTGCGCGGATCGTGGCCACCGAGACGCAGGCGGCGAAGAGCCTCATCGGGAAGCGGCTCGACGAGCTTGAGTAAGCGCGGGTCGCTGCCGAAGAAATACTGGCGGATGTAATCGCCGGAAGAGACGACCAGTTTTTGGTACTCGCCGTCCACCATTTCGCCCATGCGCTTGACGAGAAGGCCTTCGGTGTCGCGCTCGAGGATGGGATCCCACTCACAGCCCCAGAGGACTTTGATGACGTTCCAGCGGGCGCCGCGGAAGGCGGACTCGAGCTCCTGAATGATCTGGCCATTGCCGCGCACGGGACCGTCGAGACGCTGGAGATTGCAGTTGATGACAAAGATCAAATTATCGAGCTTTTCGCGGGAAGCGAGGGTGATGGCACCGAGGGATTCGGGCTCATCGGTTTCGCCGTCACCGAGGAAAGCCCAGACTTTGGCGTCGGTGCGGGGCTTGAGGCCGCGATCTTCAAGATAACGATTGAAGCGCGCCTGATAGATGGCCATGAGCGGGCTGAGGCCCATGGAGACGGTGGGATATTCCCAGAAGTCGGGCATCAGCCAGGGGTGGGGATAGGAAGAGAGGCCGCCGCCGGATTTCAGTTCGCGGCGGAAATTTTCGAGTTGCTGGACGCTGAGGCGGCCTTCGAGAAACGCGCGGGCGTAGATGCCAGGAGCGGCGTGGCCCTGGAAATAAATGGTGTCGCCTTCGAAGGTGGCGGTACGGGCGCGGAAGAAGTGGTTGAAGCCGACTTCGTAGAGTGTGGCGGCGGAGGCGAAGGTGGAGATGTGGCCGCCAATGTTGTGCTCGAGGCGGTTGGCGCGGACCACCATGGCGAGAGCGTTCCAGCGGATGAGGGACTTAATGCGGCGCTCAAGCTGCTGGTCGCCGGGGAAAAGGGGTTCGAGGCGGGCCGGGATAGTGTTGGCGTAAGGAGTGTTGGCGCTGAAAGGAAGGTCAATGCCGCTGACGGTGGCATGGGCGCGGAGGCGCTCGAGAATCTCCCTGGCGACCTCTGGGCCGCTGGAGAGCAGAACGGAATCCAGGGATTCCAGCCATTCCTGGATTTCGACGTCCTCGATGTGGCGAGGGACGAAAGTATCCTGATCCATGGGAGCGATTGCCCTTTCCTTCCGCCGGGTGCACAGGGCCACCCCAGCCAGCGTGCCGCCCGCACGCACAATTTATAAGAATACACCTTAGGATGGAAGAGCGGGGAAGGGGAGGCAGAAAAAATCCCGATGGGGTTCAGTTAATTTTTGGATGAGAGAAGTGGGGGCTGTGGGGAAACGGGATGTCAGATATAAGAAAGACGAAACCCCACACGCAAAATCGGCGTGTGGGGCACCGCTCAAGTTCAAGTAAGCGTGCCGGGATCCCTCCGCTCCGTGGCCCGGCGCGGCAGATTGCGGCGCGAGGAAAGAACCGGGCCACTGCGGTCGGGATGACAGGGTGTGATTGTGAGGGATCGCAGCGACAGGGGGATCAAGGCAGACAGATCGATGGAGGACCGCCCCGCAAAATCGGCGTGTGGGGCACCCGCGTAGAGCTCTTGTGCCGCACCTACGGCGCTGCGGTTGTTGGGCATATGCACCCAGCGCTTACGCGCTGGGCTAAAATTGTGCCGCGCCGCAGGCGCTGGCATGGTGGAACAAGATGGATTCACTGCGAGATTGCGAGACCCGCGTTGAATGAAGAGAAGGCGCCCTAAAGGGTGCGGCCGGCGTCGAGGACGAGGACGTGGCCGGTCATGAATTCGGCGGTGAGGAGAAACATGATGGCGTCGGCGACTTCTTCAGGGCGGCCGGTGCGCCGAAGAGGAGCGCGGCGAATGAAATCCTGCTGCCATTCGGAAGGATCGCCGGGCATGGTGATGGTGCCCGGGGCGATGGCGTTGACGCGGACGGCGGGGGCGAGTTCTTTGGCGAGGACGCGGGTCATTAATATGATGCCGGCTTTGGAGATGGAGTGAGGGAGAAACTCGCGCCAACCGAGGATGCCGCCAATATCGGCGAAATTGACGATGACGCCGCGGCCGGACTTGGCGAGGTGAGGTGCGGCAGCCTGACAACAGAAGAAGGGGGCTTTGAGATTGGTGTCGAGGGAGTCGTCCCAAGAGGCTTCGGTGGTGTCGGCGAATTTGGTTTCGAGGAAATTGGCGGCGCTGTTGACGAGGATGTCGAGGCGGCCGAAGTGGGAGACGACATCGGCGATGAGTTTGCGGATGGCGGAGATGTCGGTGAGCTCGGCGGAGAAGGCGGCGGAGCGGCGGCCGAGACTTTCGATTTCGGAGACGAGTTGGCGAGCTTCGGCGGCGGATTTGCCGTAGTGCACGGCGACATCCGCGCCTTCCTGGGCGAGGCGGAGGGCGACGACGCGGCCGAGGCGCTTTGCTGCGCCGGTGACGAGGGCGACGCGGGATGAAAGCCTTTTCTCTGCAGACATGGCGTCAAGATAGCACAGCGACATTCGATTGCAGTAATCGGTAATCAGTAATCAGAAATCGGTAATCAGTAAGCATTGACCAGAGAGCGAGCCGGGTGTGCTTGAAGGTGCCGGAAGAATGCCAATGCCGCAAATGGCAGATACGGGCGAAGGGCGGGTGGTAGAATCGCACGAAGCGAACATACTGGTTTATGAAAGCAGATTCCTCGGGCACAAACCGCCCTCGGAATGACAAATTTTGGACGTGCGGGCAAACAGCAGAAATTTAGAAGTTATCGGGGGTAAAGGAGCATTCATGCGAGTTGACGTGCTGGCGATAGCGGCGCACCCGGACGACGTGGAACTGACTTGCGGGGGCACGCTGCTGAAGATGGCGGAGAAGGGATACAAGACCGGGATTTTGGATTTGACGGAAGGCGAGATGGGAACGCGGGGAACGCCAGAGACGCGGGCGAAGGA
Organism: Candidatus Limnocylindrales bacterium; assembly: GCA_035623175.1. Classification (GTDB taxonomy): domain Bacteria; phylum Acidobacteriota; class Terriglobia; order Acidiferrales; family UBA7541; genus Acidiferrum. Next base: position 25,467 of record DASPTY010000106.1, read on the forward strand.
AGCGGCGGCGGCGGCGAAGATTTTGAAGGTGAGCTGGCGAGGGACGCTGGGCGTGCCAGACTCGGACGTGCAGCCAACGCGGGAGAATAAGTTGAGGGTGGCAAGGGTGATTCGCGAGTTGAGGCCGAGGACGGTGATTCTGCCATATTGGGAGGCGCGGCACCCGGATCATTACCACGCGTCGGCACTGGGCTATGAGGGGTGCTTCTTGGCGGGGCTGAAGCAGTTGCCGCTGGAAGGGGAGCCTTACCGGCCATTCAAGATTTTGTATGCAACGTCGTTCGAGGGAATGACACCGACCTTTATCGTAGACATGACGAAGCAGTACGAGGCGCGGAGGAAAGCGATTCTGGCGTATGGTTCGCAATTTCGTCCGGCGAAAAGCAAAAAAAAGCAGAAGGTGTTTCTGGCGATCGACACGCTGGACGCGAAAATGGATTTGCTGGCGCGGCACTACGGTCAGAAGATTGGCGTGAAATACGGAGAGCCTTTTTTGCAGAAAGAAATGATAGAGGTCGAGGACATTGTGGAATTGGCGGTGAGGTCAATTTGAGTTTTCGATTTCAGAGGCAAATGAAAATGTTTTTTGCGTGTTAATGTCCCGTTGCGTTTCGGAGATGGGTGGCGGCTCGATTTATTTTGGGAAGTTCATTCGGCGCATAAGATCCTGGAAGCGCGGGTCGGCGCGAAGCGGGTCCCAAACGCGAAGCACTTTCAATTGCACCATGTGCCAGTCGTGCTGCTGGTAGGTCTTCTCCAACCACTCGATGGCCTGGCTGGAATTGCCAAGACGTAAGCTGGCCATAGCGAACTCATACGACTGGTTGCGGCGTTTGGCCTCGGAAAGTTGCCAATTCCAGTAGCCCTTGGAGCCCGATTGCCGATAGGCGCTCGCGAGACCGGCTATCTCCGCGGGAGGGGCTCCTTGCAACTCCATCACTTTCTGCAATTCGCCGATGGCTTCCTCGAACATCTGCTTTTGCTCATAGATGCCGGCCAAGAACAAATGAGCCCTGAAATCGTTGGGATCCAACTGGACCGTGCGTTGCAATTGAGCGATGGCTGGATCGTCCTGCCGCGCTTCGGAGTAGATACTGCCCAGGGCAAGATTTGCCGAAACAGAAAGAGGGTCGCGATCCACCGCGCTCTGCGCTTGGGCCAGCGCCTCCTGGTGGCGGCCGATTGCGGACAAAAACCACGCGTACTCGAAGCGGGCCTCAACTAGATTGGGATCCAACACCAGCGCACGCTGGAATTCCCGCTCCGCTTCCTCCCAGTCCCAGCGATAGTAAAACGCGCTGGCCGCCAAAGCGTAACGCACCTCGGGATCCGAGTCATCAATGGCCATCGCCGTCTTTAGCGCGGCGGTGAAACGCGGAAGCACCTCTTGAGCGGGCATGCCGCCGTCAATCCAGAGCCATCCGTAGGAAGTGGCAAGCCCGGCATAAGGCGGAGCCCAGCCCGAGTCCACATTGATCGCCTTCTGGAAGTAATCAATGGCTACTCGGAAATCCTGGGGGGTCCATTTGTAGTAGTGATAGCGGCCTTTTAAATACAGTTCGTAGGCTTCGGGTTTGACGGTATGGACTCTGGCCAGACGGGCGGACTCTGCTGCCGAAACCGCGACTTTTATTTCGCGAGCGACGGTCTGGGCCACTTCATCCTGCAAGGCAATCACATCGCGGAAGTCACGCTCATATGTTTCCGCCCAGATGTGACGGTCTGATCGCGCGTGAAGCAAGTTGACCGTAACGCGCACGCGACTGTCGGAGCGCAGAATCGTTCCTTCGACCAGAGCATCCACGTTCAGCTCTTTGGCAATTTCCGGCATGGGCTTCTTCGTGCCCTTGTAGCGCATCACCGAGGTGCGCGAAATCACGCGCAAGGCACCGATCTTCCCCAAATTGGTGATCAGTTCCTCGGTCATGCCATCAGCGAAATATTCCTGCTCGGAATCATGCGAGAGATTATCGAACGGCAAAACCGCGATGGATTCAATTTTGGGGACGGCGCGAGAAAACAAGCGGTCGCGCAGACCAAAGAGATTCAGGCCGATCAGAACGGCCACGGTGATGAGAAGCGCTGCCGCGATGGCCGCCACAAGCCATCGGTTCCTGGCACCAGTTGCGCCGGCGACACTCGTAATTGTGAGTTTCGCGGGCAAGCCCGGCGGTAGTTCGGCGGAGGAACCTGGACCCACCGTGGGGACTGTTTCGTGGCCATTTACAGCGTGATTGCCGGAGAGGACTTCGACAGGAGCGATGAAGCGGTAGCCGTGCCGAGGGAGCGTTTCAATGAAACGCGGTGTGGTTGCGTCATCCCCCAACGCCTCACGGATTCTCTTGATGGAGCTGTTGACGATGTGCTCGAAATCTACGAAGGTGTCCTGCGGCCAGAGTTTATTTCGGATTTCCTCCCGCGTGACCAACTCGCCCGGGCGCTCGAGCAACATGGCCAAAACCTGAAACGGTTGGCCATGCAGCTTGAGTTTTATTCCGTGCTTGCGGAGTTCTCCGGCGCGAAGATCAACCTCGAAGACGCTGAAATGCACCCGGGAAGACCTGCCGTCATTGTCGCTCATGGGGTGATTACCCCGTAGTTAGCCAAAGTCTAGCACCAGGCTGGGCGAAGCAAAAGGCCCGCGATGTACCCGGCGGCGGAAGCCGACTTGTTTCAGGGACTTGGGCATGTACAAACGTTCTACCTAACAGCACGGCTTCATGCATTGACTTGGGCAAAGAGCGTGAGCACTTTGTGAGGAGACGAAGTCACGCAGGTTGGGTGAGGCCGCGCCCCCCCTGCCACATACTGACCGGTGACAAAGGCGCAACGCTCATGGGGCCTCGCCCAACCTGTCCCTGTGGCGCGAGGTAAGGCAGTACGTCTCTGCTGTTCTTCCGATCGTGAAATCACATGATCGAGAGCAGGGTACCAGTGTGCACGTCCGAGAAAGAGAGGTGAATTCATGCGCCGAGTAATTGGCATTGTATTTGTGATAGCGCTGACGTTGATGGGGACCATGCAGGTGGCCAAGGCGCAGACTGGCCCGTTGTGGACGATTCAAAAGGCAGAACGGCAAGTACTGGTGGACGACATTGCCCACTATCAATTCGTAGTGGCGGTCGGCCCGGGACAGTACGACAAGATCCGCGTCCACCGCGTGGTTCGCGAAACACAGCCCTACCAACCCGAACGTCTCTCCCAAGCCATCCTGTTCGTCGCGGGTGAGCCCACGTATTTTACGCTCTACCTCGAACCGACGATCTCCAAAGCCACACCGAGGGATCACGCCATTGCCATTTATTTGGCGAAGAATGGAATCGACGTTTGGGGAATGGACTACCGGTGGGCGCTCGTCCCCGAAGACACGACGGATTTCAACTTCATGAAAGAATGGGGCGCCAAAACAGACGTGGAGGACACGCAGACCGCCCTAACCATCGCCCGGTGGATCCGCGGAGGTCCGTTCGGGCCTGAAGGCCCGCTGTATCTGGCGGGGTTGAGCTACGGCGCGCAGATTACTTACGCCGTCGCCGCCAATGATACGCAGCGACCCGCAAAGCTACGCAACGTCAAGGGAATCGTTCCGATGGACTACGGCGTGTTGTTCAATGATGCGGATTACCAGGCGGAAAACTGCGGATACCTGCCCGATATCCTGAGCGGGCCCATATACTCCGACAATCGGGTCTACTGGCAGATAGGGCAGCTCGCGCTTTCCAACCCGAATGATCTTTCGCCATTTGATGACACCCAGACTTATACCAACTATCAGTTCGCGCTTGGGGTGGGAGCGTGGCCCAACGAATCGATTGCATGGCATTTTGTCGGGGGCTGGTTTGACCAGAACGGGACCCCCTACGACCTTCGGTACACCACGCCGCGGTTATTTCTAGACTTGCTCATACACAATGAACCGCCTTACTACCCGACTCTAATTGACTACGAGACGGGTTCAGTCGTCTGCGCGGGGAAGGTCGCGGACGACTCGTACGCTGGCCACTTGGGTGAAGTGAAAGTCCCCATCCTTTACGTGGGAGCAGCCGGGGGTATCGGCCGTTACGGCGAGTACACCACCACCGTCACAGCGAGCAAGGACGTCACCATTCACATCGTGCAAGTTCAGCCGGACGACATGCGGGCGGTCGACTACGGCCATGCTGATTTGCTGACGGCGAGGGACGCCGATTCCCTTGTGTGGCAGCCCATCCTCAATTGGCTTAAGGCCCATCGCTAGATCTTCATCACACAGCGCCGTGCATGCGTGGATTTCCGGATTTCGAGTCGAGACAAGCAATGCGGGGCAATTCAGAAAACGTACGGGCTCTTCATCTTCGGTCTTTCAGGAGAAGAACTATGCGCAGAGGAATCACAATTTTATGTGCGGTAGTGCTGGTGGCAATCGGCAGCGCACAAGGGACATGGGCTCAGAAAGCAAAAGTTTATGACCTAGGCCATTACCCTGGCGGAACCTGGGCCGGGATGCAAGGCATTAACGACTTTGGCGTTGCCATAGGATGGGGCGACGTGCCTATCGAGGGAGGAACCGAAACCCGCATGATAGGCGTTCCCCTTTTTGGTTTCAACGCTGGCCAATGGTTTGATAGCGGCGTCAGCGCTGGCGAAAATGACCTAGGTGAAGCCGGGGGAATAAGCAATACAGGAATTATTGTGGGCAACATCATGGGTTCAAACGGCTGGCCTGAGGCTTATGCCTGGACACCAAACCATGCCGGAGTCCACTTGGGCAGATATTCAGACGCAAACGGAACTGATGATGGAAGCATCGCTATCGCAATCAATCACTCGGGCACGTTAATCGTGGGCAACAGCGGCAAGCTCCTGCCAGATGGAACCGTGCGGGCCATACCCCTGGTCTGGACGTCAAAAGTTATTTGGAACAAGGGCCAGCCAACCTTGTCCTGGGAGATGCATGCGCTTCCCACCGGCGGTTGGGAAAAACTAGGAGCGGTTTTCGATGGCATTGCATTGAATGCTTGGGGAGGATGGGGGGTCAATGATCTTGGCCAGATCGCAGGGGACGGTTGGTTTTATGATCCTGTCCTGGACGAATGGTGGGAAATCGCCGTGGTATGGAACCCCATCCAAAATGGGAGAGCATGGGAAGTGAAACGGCTCCCCAAGGCTGACGGCTTTGCGTACAACGAGGCGCTCGGCATCAACGATTTGGGTGAAATTGTGGGCGACGTGTGGGAAGAGAATGCCTTTCCCGCACTCTGGAAGAAAGATCCCAAGAAGAATGCGTGGTCAGTGAACGTGCTTCCGACCACGCCGACGCTGGATTATGGCTGGAGCATGGCGTGGGGGATCAACGAGCTCGGAGACATCGTCGGCTCGTGTACAGATGAGAATTGGAATGGGAAGGCCACGCGTTGGAATAGCCATGACGTCAGAACTGTGAAGCTGCTTGGCTTCCCGGGCGACACGAGCAACGCTTTTGGTGTGAACAACCTGGGTATTGCTGTCGGCGGGTATGTCGTGGGCACAAATCCCGAACAAGCGGTGGCAACGAAATTTCGCTGAGCTTCGAGGCACGCGATTGAGATGAGGATCGAAGTAGTGGCTGGTGCTGCAGTGGCTGCAGGCCCATCGCCCAATCTCCATCACAAAGAACTGGAGCAACCGTGGGATTTCCGGGTTTCTAGTTGAAAGGAACAATGCGAGGGAAATCAGGGAACATAGGGACTCTTCATCCTCGGTTTTTCAGGAGGAAAACTATGCGTAGAGGAATGATTATCGGGTTGTGGACAGTATTGTGCCTAATAATAAGCATGCAAGGGATCCAGGCTCAAACAGCAAAATTCACCGACCTCAAGCATTATCCTGGTGGAACCTGGGCTGAGCTATGGGGCGTTAGCAAGGCGGGTGTCCTCGTGGGAACCGGTGACATCCCCAGCGGGTATGCCCGGCCGATCGGAGTTCCGCTGTATGGCCCACAGGCAAAGAAGTGGTTCGACCTCGGTACCTTGGGTGGGGACAGAGTGGATTCTGTGATGTGCATGGCGATTGCCGACACGGGAATGATTGTGGGGCACTCCGCAATCTCCGATAACGAAACGATTCATGGGTTTGTGTGGACGGCTGCGACGGGCATGGTGGACCTCGGCACGCTCAAGGATATTGGTTATGCCGGTCACACCTACAGCTTGGCCTGGGGCACCAACAGGTCGGGGACTCTAATCGCCGGCTGGAGCTCCAACGGCCTTGACCCTAACAATCTAGTCAATGGCACAGCTGAGGACGCGCTGCCCGTTGTGTGGACGCCAAAGGTGACGTGGAACTCCGGCCAGTGGAAGACGACGTGGCAAATCCATAAGCTGGACACCAGCGGGTTTCACCACTTCCACTACTGGGCGGCAATGGTTCCGAACGACAATGGTCAGATTATCGGCGTGGCCACCGCTCCCGATGGGACATTAGCCGGCGTCGTTTGGAATCCTGTGAATGGAGGCAACGATTGGAAAATCCAGCAACTCCCTGCCACCCAGGGATACTCCAGCGTCTGGCCATCCGACATCAATAACGAAGGCGAGATTGTCGGAGACGTCCTGAACGGAAATGGCTTTCCGTATTCCTGGACGGATGAATTTCCCGCCTATTGGAGACCGACCGATCACTCAGGATTGAATTTTAGTGTGACGATTCTTCCCACGCTGGGAGGCTATCTCTCAGGAATAGGCGACGCAGAGGGAATCAACGACGTCGGCGACATTGTGGGCGGAAGCACCGATGCCGATGGGAATTACTATGCGTCGGCTTGGCGCACCAAGGATCTCGACGACCTCCCTGGGCTTCTTCCCAGCCCAAGCCACAGCGGGAGTTGGAGCTGGGCGAACAGGGTAAATAATTACGGAGTGGCGGTGGGTTCGTACGGCAACGACGACGTGCCGGAGAACGCCGCTGCATGGACGCTGCGCTGACGTTTACCGTTTAGTGCGAGAAAGATTGCTGGAAAGGCGATCCGTGTGTCCAGGCCGTACGGCTGGGCCGAGAGGGGATCCATATGTTGCGGCCAAGAGTGTTTTCGAAGCGCACAGTCGGCGAAGCGGCACTGCTTTGCATGATCCTGATTCTGGGTAGCCGCGCGTCGAATGCGCAAACGAACGACGGCGAGTACATTCTAATCGTTGCTTCCGGCTTTCTGTGCGAGCCGGGAGACACGACCAAGTGTCCCGCAACGGCCAAGTCGAATCAGGGCGATAGCTACGAGTTAAGCGGCGCAGGAACGTTTGATGCACAAAGCAAGTCCGCAAAAGCAGCCGGAACTTTCACCCACAAGTCCCCCAACGGAAACGTGCTGGAAACGGGAGTGTGGCTTGCGGGTGAACTTGTGAGTTTTGATTCTTACGGCGCCGCCCCAAATGCACTTCCACGGCAGGGTGCGGGATTCGGTCCCCGCCCCATGGCGCCCAGACGCACGCCATTGCAGCTACGTCCGATGCCAATAGGCGGGTTGGCGGTAATCCGCATCCGCCTTGTGCCGATACAGGGGCCGGCCACGAACGCAGTGCTGGAAGTGAACTGCACGTTGGGAGAAGTTCCCCGGGAACGATCGGTGGAAGGGATCCGCCTTAAGTTGGAAAAGAACAACGCGGAGTATTCCGAAGAAACGGGCGGCCGCGTGATGATACTTGCCCTACGGCCCGGAGTCACACCTGCAAAGGCGCCGCAACCGGAGACGCCAACTGAAAGTCCGGAACCACCGCAGAACTAGAGTCGAGAGGCGTCGCTTGCGTGCGAGAGGGCAGGCGACGATGGAGCATTGACATCCGGCAAAAGAAGTTCTAACCATGGAAGTACGCTCCCATCGAATAGGTCCATCGGATTAGGTTGAAATATGCGAAACCGCGCGGCAGTCGCAGGTTTGTGTGTGTTCGGCGGGATTCTATTTTTCCTGGTGTCGTGTGGCAGCCCGGGACCTGACGTCACGCAGCAGCCTCCGCCATTTTCGTACCCGGACGGACCTTCAGGTGCGATTGCGGTTTCGGGGTCGAATCCGCAGCCGATGACAACGCGTTTTGGCCAAAACTATTGGTGCTGGAGCAATTACGGAGACCAAGTGCAGGGCACCGAGAGCCTGGTCACCGCGCTGAAGCTGAACGTGCTGCGAGCCGGCGGGTACAACAACGACGCAAACACCAGCAACGGCGTGGACCCGTTCGATTACAACCAGATTGATACTTACATCGCCTATAGCCGCGCGGTTGGTGCGGAGCCGATTCTTCAGGTGTCGTTGCTGGCGGATTTTGATGGCGTAACGCGGCCACAACCGTCCGATGCGGCGGCCATTGTGAACTACACGAACGTGGCTAAGGGCTACGGCGTGAAGTACTGGGAAATCGGAAATGAACCGGACATTTACAGCGATCAGGGCTCGTACCCGGGATACACGGTCAACGATTACGCGAACGACTTCAACCGTTTCAGCCAAGCCATGAGGCAAGTGGACGCGTCCATCAAGTTTGTGGGTCCCGATCTGGCCTGGAAGTACTTCCCGAACGTTTCGGGAGCCAATGATTGGCTCGCGGCGTTTCTGACGCTCAGCAGCGGGAATTACGACGTGGTTAGCGTCCACCGTTACCCGTTCGATGCCCAAGACAGCACAATCGCGAACGCCCTGGCCGATGCGCAAACGTTCAGCTCCGTGATCCAGGGCGTGCGGGCGGATATGGCTGCGGCGGGCTTGCCCCCGAACTTCCCGCTCGCCGTCACCGAAGCCAACATCTCCTGGGACGGCGACCCCAGCCACAGCATTGCAACCGCTTCGCCGCAGACATTTTTTGCAGGCTTGTGGGTGGCGGACAACCTGAGCACCGCGCTGCAGCTAAACCTGTGGTCTGTCAATTACTGGAGTCTCTCGGAGGGGTGGACAACAGGCTTCATTGATGCAACCACAAAGCTTCCGAAGCCGAGCTACTACGGCTTTCAGATGATTTCGAATCATGTGGGGACTACGCTGATTCAAGCGACCCCGCCGCAGGGCTTCTCCGTTTACGCCAGCCGGAACGCAACAAACGATACGACGATCCTCATCGTCATCAATAAGAACGCGACGAACAATTCGGAGACGATCGTGTTCAGCGGCTTGCCGACGAATCCGACCGTGCCGGCGTACAAGTTCCCAGCGTACTCGCTCACATGCCTCACCATCCCGGACAACGGGTCTGCGATGAGCGTGTGGAGCTATACGCAGGCGATGGCGGCTGATGGGCAGCCGCCCGAGCGTTTGCAATAGAGCGCACTTCGTCGGGAGAAATGGTGGCGCCAAATCACTCGACGGAGAAGGCGGCCCAGTGCCAAGGCGTGGTTTGGCCGGAGGAATCGGTGGCTTGGACTTCGAGGTGGTAGGAACCCTTGGCGAGCGTGTTAAGAAAAATCCGACCGCCAATCGGGATGGTTGTTTTTCCGGGAATGACGTAGGGGGAGGCGTCGAAAGTCCCCAAGTCTTTTTTGATCTCTTGCGTGGTTGCATCGGAAATGCGGTAGTGCGCTTGTACTGCAAGAGAGGATGAGACGAGCTTTGGTGCGTACACTTCGAAATACGCGAGCATCTGCTCGTCTTGCTTGAAAGAAGTGTTTCCTGTGGGAGCGACTTGAACACCCTTGCTGACCATGGGGACGTATTGCGGGGCGAAATTCTCGGCGGCAGCCAGCTCCTCCGCAGCCACATGAGCATCCTGAACCCGTTTTCCCAACATGACCGAACTCAAGGCAAGTGCCTGGCCTTCGGGATTCTCAATTTTGAGTCCAGCTTGAAAACGACCGACCTTTACTCCGTCACTGAGCGCGAGCCGAAGTTCATAATCGCCCGGGGGCAAGTCGAATTGAGTCTCATAGCGAACGGGGAGGCGGACCTCCTCTATTCCTATCATCTGATTGGAAAGGAGACGTGCAGAGAATGGAACTGTTGTGAAAAGGCGAGAAGTCGAGTAATCGGAACAACAGCCCAAATCGCTGAAGCGCAGTACTTCCGTGCCGTCGCGGTTGCGGACGATTCCCAACACGCCAATGGAAGCCTGCAGGTTCCAGTAGTCGTTCCACTCCCAATGCCGTTTCAACGAGTTTCCAGGAAATTCAAGAGACAACCACACGCGAGACTTTCCGTTGCTAGCATAAAAACTGCCGAACTGATGCGACAGGGCAAGCGTGCCAGGTTTGGTGGAGTCAATCAGTTGCTCCAATAGGGTGCCCAAGCTGGTGCCAGCCAGGAGGTCGAAGGGGGTCTGTTGCGCGCAGTATTCTTCCCGGTAGTACGCAACCGTGCGGGGCCGGTTCACTTTGAGCTTGATCTTGTGGCAAGAGACGCCAGCGGCACCTTCGGGCACAAATGCCAAATTATAGAAGTAGAAGAAATTTTCGCTCACGGGCACGTTTTCCCGCCGCGGCCGAGGCAGATCAAGTGAGCTCCATATCCCAGTTGGCGTGAAGGAGAACTCGTAATGGATGCCGAGGTTGTCCCGAACCAGCATGTTGCTCCTCTCGAGATTGAAGCCTTGGACTTTTTGTTCGGTGCGCTCGACGAACAGATGAAAGTCGCTCAGCTTCAAGTCACGGACCAACAAGCCCCAGCAGGCCTTTGGAATGTACGGTTGTGTCAGGCTCAAATCGTAGAAGGACTGATGTTCGGCGCGCATGCAGTCTCTTTCTTTGCCAGACGCGCTGAACATATGCGCCCTATCAAGTACTTCCGCTCGGACGACGACGAGAGGCGAGTTGACACGCATGGGAGTGGGCTTCGCGTCTTGGGAACAGATGGGCGGGACGAGAAGAGTGAGTGTCGAGAGAGTGAAGACAAGCGCACGAGGAAGGCAGGTGGACACGGTCATGGCTGGATCATCTGAAAGTCGACAGCACTTGGAATGTTAGCTTAGATAGCCGTTGGTCGAACATGTCAGGTGCTTATCGGGAACAAGGCGGCGGGTTCATTGCGATTGGACGAGGGATCAGTGGTGGAAGGGGTAGGCGCCCGCGGTTCGAGCTTCCTCTTCGCTCCATCCGAGCAGTTTGCGAACATCGGCGGGAAGTAATTCCCCTGCCGGAAGCGGCTGCAGCAGATCGTAGCGGCCAAGTTCTGGACTTCTGAAAATTGATCTCGGAGTTCGATCCAATTGACGACCTTTCGCTTCGAACGTTGACACCACCTTACGAAACTCATCGAGCGATTTGAAAATGGCGCTGCAACTGTCGGAAGCCACCGGGCTCCATGTGATGAGAGGCGGCACAACAGACTGGTCCGGCGGCGAAGGCCGCACATAAAAGTTGCCGCTCAGCTCTTTTGTCTGGGGGTGATGCAGCCTGGTGCAAAGCGAAGTCGGTTGTTCGAACCTGAGGAGCGGCTTGCGGTACGCATCGCTCGAGACCAGCAAGTTATTCACGAAGATGTGTCCCTCACGCTGGTCCACGTCGGGTCCCGTCGAGGGATGCCAGCCGAAGTGATCGGCAGTGGCGCTGCGGTCGTTGCGCTCAAAGGACGCCGGAGTGTCTATGAAGGTGTTGTTGTAGACGCGGACGTCGGCAGAGTTCAGCACGCGAACGCCCTTGTCACAGCGCAAGAAGACATTGCCGGCAACGATGGCGCCGCGCGAAATCTCGAAGAAAAAACCATCGTTGGCGCCTTCGATCCAGTTATTCACGATCACGCCATCGCGGTTCCCAACGTCGTACCAGACTCCATTCGAGTAGGGCTGGTCAGTGATGAGGTTATCCCGGAAGGTAACGCGGCGTGTCTGGTTGAAGATTTTCACGGCGGCTGGGTAGTAGCCGGTGAGTTGCTGGATGTTGTTCCGCCGGAAGATATTGCGCTCCAGAAGAACGTCGGACGAGCCGATGACGTAAATCCCTTCCGTGCTGGTGTCGCTGACGAGCGAGTTCCGGATAATGAGACCGTCACCCCGGAAGTAACCGGCTACGCGGGAACAGTAGGTGATGGTCACGTTCTCGAGTACCGTACCGATAGCTTCCTTTCCGAATGTGGAGGGATCGGACAGGCCGACAGGTTCATCGGTAGGTTCGTCGGCAACGGTGAAGTGCTTTTTGCCCTCGACCTCGAGCGCGCGATATGCATACTGGGTGAAGGTGATGCCGCGGATCACCGGCCCTTTATGATCTGAAGCTTTGCCGTGAACGGGCGCACTGGTGCGAACGAGGGCGCTGTTGAACGCGGTGATCTCCGCCAGACGGTTCGTGGGATCCGCGCCGATATAGACGTAGCCGCTCTGATAATCGATGTAGAAGGAGTGGGAGTCGAGTTCGCCCTCCCAGCCAGCCGATTTCAGCAACTCCCCATCGAGAAACACCATGTCGTTGTTGAAGCGGTGCAAAGGCGTCCGCATTCCCTCGCGGTCGCGCTGCCACCATCCGAGCGGCGCCGCCGGAAACAAGTGCGCCCAGCGGGTTCGCCAGACGTTGTTTCGCAAAGGCTCCCACTTTGTGGCGACCTGCGTGCCGTTCAGAATCGGCCGCTCATCCGCGTAGGGTTGGAGCGTGATTCCCTGGTTCAACGTCAGACCGCCGGTACGGTAGATGCCGCCGCGCATCACGATGGCATCGCCTGTGACGACCCGCTCAATTGCCGATTCCAGCGTGGTTGGCTGATCCAGCGAAGTCCCCGGCGAATCGGGCTTGCCGTCGGGCGCGACGTAATAGACGTGCGCGGCTTTCGGGATCTCGTACTTTTGTTCGATGGGACCGTAAGGACCGCCGGAAGGCTGTGCGGAGCACAACACGGCAAAGACGGGAACAAGAAACAGAATGAGGGAAAAGTGAAAGCGGATGGAAACTAGTCTGACGCGAGTCATCTGGTGTCCTTCGTTAAACGGTTCACTGAGATAAAAGAGGAGCGGAATGGCAAGGACAGTTGCAATCATTACAAAGCGTGAGCTCGCCGCTCCGGGTCAATCATATACCTCATGTGGCGGGCAACGGGGTTTGTGGCGAGTCGGTGTTGGGCCGGAGTTTTCGGAGTTGCGGACTGACCGGGAGTCAGGCGGTCTAATGCAAAATAGAGAGACACTGATACAACACAAACCGTCTTCCTTTCGTCCTAGTAACTGGAATCATAAACTTCATGGGAGTAATGTTCGACGAATATGACTTTATGAGAAGGCGAGCACCCATGTTAGGGATGTGCGTAAGTTACGGTCTTCTACTCACTATGGGCTTCCTCCAAGCCAGCCAAGCGCAAGAATCGAGCGGCAAGCCGGAAGCGCCGACACCTAAAACTGTCCAGTCGCCGATTGCCCTACCAAAATATTCCTCTGCGGATTCAGCATCGAAAAAAACGGATCGAGAACCTGAAACTGTTGCGGACCTCTCGGCCTTAGCAACCTCTGTCGCGACATATATTTCCGGCATGGGTTGCCAGCCGAAAAGCTGCACCGTTCTGGTTACAGATTTCACATTGCCGGATGGCAACACCTCAGTGTATGGAGTGCAGCTCGCGGACACGCTTTCTCGTGAATTGGCGAGCAAAGAGTACAAACTCCGGGTGATTGACCGGAGGGTTCTCCGGACCTTCCTAGCCAAGGAACGTGTTCCCGCGCAATCCGAGCATAGGGCAGTAATCCGCTGGATTTCCGATTCACTCGACGCAAGATTCATAGTCTTCGGCACAACCGAAAA
>DASPTY010000107.1:0-2544 GCA_035623175.1 Candidatus Limnocylindrales bacterium
CAATCTCCTCGCGGTTCCTTCCTTTCGTTTCGCTCACCCAAAGAAATAAAACGACGTTAGGTCTTCTCTTACGGAAATGAATCTTTTTGAATTGACACGGGCGCTTGTGGACATCGAGTCCACCACGAACCACGAAAAAAATGTGGGCGACTACCTTTTTGCGCACTTGTCCACGCTCGCCGCGCGCACCAATGGAAGCGTCGAACGCATGCCCGTCGAGCCCAACCGCGACAACATTTTTGTCTGCTGGGACGAACCGCTCGTCACACTCTCGACACATATGGATACCGTTCCGCCTTTTTTTGCCTCGAACGAGGACAACGAATTCATCTGGGGCCGGGGATCGTGCGACGCAAAGGGGATTATTGCCGCGATGATTGCGGCTGCCGAGGATTTGCTGGCAGTCGGGACGCGGACTTTTGGGCTGTTGTTTGTGGTGGGCGAGGAGCGCGACAGCTTGGGCGCGAAAGCTGCGGCGAAATCGCCGCGTGGATCGCAGTTTCTGATCAACGGGGAACCCACGGAAAATCAGCTCGCGCTTGGCTGCAAAGGCGCACTGCGCTACGAAATTACGGCGCATGGCAAGCTCGCACATTCCGCATATCCGGAACTCGGCCACTCGGCGATTCACACGCTGCTCGACGTGCTCCAGGACCTTCGTAAGATCCCTTTGCCCCAAGACGGCTTGCTCGGCCACGCTACGTTAAACATCGGGACCATCGACGGCGGCCGCGCGCCAAACGTGGTGGCTGATCTCGCGGAGGCGGAAATCATGTTCCGCACCGTGGGCGAACCATGCGCGTTGCGACAAGCAGTGGCTGCAACGGTCGCGGGGCGCGCGGAAGCGCGCGAAGTGCTCCATACACCCGCGACGCGGCTGAACAAACTCGAAGGTTTGCCCACAACGGTGGTGGCGTTCACGACTGACATTCCGACTTTCGAAGGCGCCTGGGGGGAACCGTTTCTGATCGGTCCCGGTAGCATCCACGTTGCGCATACAGCGGAGGAGCGCATCGCGAAAAAAGAATTGTCCGATGCCGTGGAAATTTACGCGCGAATGACCCGGCAACTCTTGGCAAGCGGGCGAGGCGGCGCATGAGCCGGGGCCTCGCCATTGTGGGCTACGGAAAGATGGGGCGGCTCGTCGAGCAGCTCGCGCCCGAATATGGGTTCGACGTGCACGCTAGCTTCAATGGCCGTGAGAACCATGGCGCGCAAGCACTCTCTTTCGAAACTCTGCGCGGAATACAGGCAGCCGTGGAATTCACCACGCCAGATGCGGCTCCAAGCAATTTGCGCCGGCTTGCCGCCCTTGGCATCAACACAGTATGCGGCACAACAGGCTGGTACGAGCATTTGCCCGGCGTCCATGAAGCCGTACTCGCGGCGGGAACTGCGCTGGTGTACGGCGCGAATTTTTCGGTCGGCGTGAATGTGTTCTTGCAAACCGTCGCGCGGGCCGCGTCTTTTTTCGCGAAGTATCCGGAGTACGAGGCTTGGGGCTGGGAGATTCACCATTCGGCGAAGAAAGATGCGCCTTCGGGAACACTGAAGAAACTTGCCGAAGAAATTCGGGCCTCCGGGTACGACCGCGCCTTGACCATGACGGCCAATCGCGCGGGAGCGCATCCGGGCACGCATGAAATCGGGTTCGATTCGCCAGTGGACACCATCACGCTGCGGCATACGGCGCGAAGCCGCGAAGGATTCGCGCGCGGTGCGCTGCGCGCGGCGCAATGGATCACGGGAAAACGTGGAGTGTTTGAATTTCGCGAGATTCTCGGCGAATTGACTTGAGATTGGTTTGGGCGAGCCGGGCAGTGATTTTTGACGAAGTCCAGTTGAGCAAGGAGAAATACGATGTTTACAGGTACGGGAACAGCGCTGGTCACTCCTTTCCGAGCGGATGGCGCGGTGGATGAAGCCACACTGCACGCTCTGGTGAAGCGGCAGATCGAAGCTGGCATCGATTTTCTGGTGCCGTGCGGAACCACGGGTGAAAGCCCCACGCTCACGCACGAAGAGCATCTGCGTGTCGTCGAAATTACGGTTGAGCTTGCCAAGGACAAGGTGCCGGTTCTTGCTGGTGCTGGTGGCTATAACACTTCGGAAGTGATAGCACTGGCGTGGGAGCTCGCGGACATCGGCGCCGACGGAATTCTTTCCGTCACTCCGTATTACAACAAACCGACGCAGGAAGGCCTCTATCAACACTTTCGCGCAATTGCGGAGGCCGTGCCGTTGCCGATTATTCTGTACAGCGTGCAGGGGCGCACCGGTGTGAACATCGAGCCGGCAACGGTGAAGCGGATTTCGCAGATCGAGAACATTGTTGGAATTAAGGAAGCTTCGGGAAATGTGGCTCAGATGGCGGCGATCCTGAATGCTGTTCCTGACGATTTCATTGTGCTTTCGGGCGATGATGCCATCACGCTGCCGGTGATTTCGCTGGGCGGACGCGGAGTGATCTCGGTGGTATCGAATGAAATTCCCGCGGAAATGGCGCAGCTCGCGCGGCTGGCGTTGAGTGGGGATTTTGCAGGC
>DASPTY010000108.1:0-20536 GCA_035623175.1 Candidatus Limnocylindrales bacterium
GCGGAGATCGCCAAGGCGGAAGCGCAAGTGGCCCAGGCCAAGGCGGCACTTGAGAACGCGGAAGAGGACTTACGGAATTCCACGATTGTCAGCCCGATTGATGGCCTGGTGCTCTCGCGCGACGTGAACGTGGGCGACGCGGTGAGCTCGATCCTGGTCTTGGGCTCGCAGGCCACGCTGATCATGACGCTGGGCGACATCAGCGAAGTCTACGTGCAGGGCAAGGTGGACGAGGCGGACATCGGTAAGGTGTATCTGAACCAGGCAGCGCGCATCGTCGTGGAATCGTTCAAGGACAAAAAGTTCACCGGCAAGGTGACCAAGATTTCGCCGATGGGCAAGGAAAAGGACAACGTCACGACGTTTGAAGTGCGCGTCTCTATTTCAAATCCCACCCTGGAACTCAAGGCCAACATGACCGCGAACGCAGAAGTCATCCTTGAGGAAAAGAAGAATGTGCTCATGGTGCCGGAAGCTTCACTGATTTACGACAAAGACCGCAAGGCGTCCGTCGAGCTGCCTGAGCCTCACGCCGAGAACGGGCGGAAGAAAGTGTCCGTGAAGCTGGGCATCTCGAACGGCGTAAAGACGGAAATCATCTCCGGACTAACAGAGAAACAACAGGTAGTTCTCCAGTAGCGGGGACCCCGTATGACCTTTCGCGACCTTTTGCGGGATACGTTCGCGACGCTGTGGGCACACAAGCGCCGGACGCTGCTGACGATGTTCGGCATCGCCTGGGGAATCATCGCCGTCACGCTAATGGTGGCGGCGGGCGAGGGCCTTGGTCGCGGCATCGAGAAACAACAGGAAAATTTCGGCAAAGACGTGATGATCGTGTTTGCCGGGCGCACCAGCATGCAGGCCGGAGGCACTCGGTCGGGCCGCGTGGTGCACTGGATGGAAGACGACTACAAGAAGGTCACGGAAGAAGCGCCCTCCTGCAAGTACGTGTTGCCGGAGCTTGGCAACAACGTAAAGGTGCACAGCGCGTTCAACAGCGGCGACATTGATACCGTCGGGTCGCTGCCGGCGTTCACTGAGATTCGCAGCATTACGGTGGCGCAGGGCCGTTTCTACAACAACGAGGACAACGAGGAGGGACGCCGCGTGGCGTTTCTCGGCAGTGACACGAAGAAGCAGCTCTTTGCGGAACGCGAGGCGTTGGGGCAGACGATCGAGCTGAACAGTATTCCCTACACCATCATCGGCGTGATGAAGACGAAGGATCAGAACTCCAGCTACGATGGCGTCGACATCCGCAAAATCTTCATTCCCTTCAATTCCATGAAGCGGGACTTTCCGAACAAGCCTCCTGCCGTGGAGCACACAGTAGACCGGTTGCTGGTGGCGCCGTGGTCGCTCGAAACGCATCCGGCATGCGTGCGGCAGGTTCGGCGGGCGTTGGGGCGGCTGCACAACTTCGATCCGAGAGACGAAGAAGCCGCAAGCATCTGGGACACGGTCAAGGCGGCGCAGGCCCGGCGCATGATCTTCGTGGGCATGGAAGTGTTCATGGGCGCGGTGGGCGTGGCGACAATTTTTCTCGGCGGGCTGGGCGTGATGAACGTCATGCTGGTGAGTGTGCGCGAGCGAACGCGGGAAATCGGTGTGCGCAAGGCGCTGGGCGCAACTCGCGAATCGATCCTCCGGCAGTTCTTCCTGGAGACAGTCATTGTGGTGTTCATCAGCGGAGGCACGGGTTTGATCATTTCCTACGGCCTTTGTGGGCTGGTGAATCTGCTGCCAGCAGTGCCGTATTTCGACGGGCTGGACGCGAACTGGAAGCTGGCGACACTGACGATCAGTCTGCTTGGGTTGATTGCGGTGCTCTCGGCGTTGTATCCAGCGAATCGCGCAGCGTCGGTTGATCCAATCGAGGCGTTGCGCTTTGAGGCAGGTGGGTGATGCTGACCGAGGTATTCAAAGAAGCGTGGGTCGCGCTCGGACGCAATCGCGTGCGCAGCTTGTTGACGATGACAGGCATCTCCTGGGGAATCGTGGCCGTTACGCTGCTCCTGAGTTATGGCTCGGGATTCCGCAGCGTGCTCATCTACACGTTCGAAGTTTTTGGCAAAGGCGCGGTGATTTGCTGGCCTGGAACCACCAGCGAGCAAGCAGGCGGAGAGCGTGCCGGCAAGGAAGTGCACTTCGAGCAGGAAGATGCCGATTGGGTGAAAGCGCAGTCGCCGCTGATCAAGCGCGTGACGCTCGAGACGGTGCGGTGGAAGGGAATATCACACGAGGAAAGACTCTCGGACTCCGCGACTCGCGGGGTGTATCCGGAATATGGCGACATGCGCAACGAAGTGCCTTCCGAGGGTCGCTGGATTTCGGCGGAGGACGTTGCGGAACGGCGCCGCGTAGTGTTTCTAGGTGCACGGCTAAAGAAGAAGCTGTTCAGCGGAACGCCAGCCGTCGGAGAGGTTGTACGCATCAACGGAGTGAGATTCACTGTCATCGGCATGATGGACATGAAGTTTTCCGATAGTTGCTATTTCAACTGCGACGATGAGTCCGCCTTCATTCCGTACACGGCGGCGGCCGACATTTGGGATGCGCGCTATGCCAGCGTGATGATTTTTGAGCCGGTGGCACCGCAATTCGAAGCGCAAGCCATGCAACAATTTCGCACTGCAGTGGCCAGCCGGCAGCGGTTCTCGCCGAATGACAAGCGCGCAATCACGATGTTTGGCCGGCAGGAATTCAAGCCGATCTATGACGGGATTACACTGGGAATTGAAGGGCTATTGTTTTTGATTGGAGCGATGACGCTGGGAATCGGCGGCGTGGGCGTGATGAATATCATGCTTGTTTCGGTGGAAGAGCGCGTGCGCGAGATTGGATTGCGTCGTGCCCTCGGCGCGAGGAAATGGCACATACGCTGGCAATTTCTGGCGGAAGCGCTCGCGCTGACGCTAGCGGCAGGCGCCGTAGGGATGTTGATCTCCTGGGCCCTGACAGCGTCGATTGGGACGCTGCCGTTTCTCGGCCCCGCGTATGAAGACGACAGTGGAAAAGTTGACATTCACCTGACGCTCTCGACCACAACCCTATTTCTCTCCACGCTGATCCTCATCGTAGTGGGCGTGATCAGCGGGTGGCTCCCGGCCATGCAAGCGGCGAAGCTCGATCCTGTAGAAGCCCTGCGCTACGAATAACCTGCGCGTACAGACGTTGGAAGGGGAAGGCCTCTCTGACTCTGAGCAGACCTGAAGGCGGACTCAATGCAAGTGAAAAGTTCTGCAGAAGGGAACAACATTCGGAAGTAAATCTGCGGCCGCGTGAACGAGCATCACGAGGGCCAAGTTTTTTGTGCGCATCCAAAGCACGCCCAAGAAAAGTCCGGCCAGGGAAGTGATCACGATCGAATAGCCAACTGCAAAGAAGAGAGAAGGATACGTGCCTAGGTGTTCCAGCGTGGCTGCAGGCCGCAAGTAGAATCCGGGAGCGTGAACCAGGCCGAAGAGAACAGCCGCCACTACGATTCCGCCCCACGGAGAGCGCAGCGCAGCGGCAAGACGCTCCTGCAGCAAGGTGCGGAAGAAGAACTCTTCGACGAGTCCTACCTCAAACAGAAGAAACGTCAGATTCAACGGAATACCCAAGACAAGTGCGTGTGTCGAAAGTCCCGAGTCATGGATGTCGTGAAGGCCACGGCCGAGGAACGCTTGCATCGCTATTGCGGCCAGGGACATCCACAAGGCGGGAAGCAAGGCCGATCGGCGAAGGGAGAACGTGAACAGGTCGCTCAGCGAATAGCGCTCCAGGGCGACCAAAAGAAATGCAGGCACAGTGACAAAGAGGACGAGCTTCAAAGCGAAAACCGCCAGGGTGTGTTGCGGTTCAGCCTTGATGCTTCGAGCTGGACCGAAGTTTTGGACGAGAACGACTGCGACAAAGACAAGATATACGAGCAAGACCAACGTCTCTCGCCATGGGTGGCGTACGGAGTGAGTAAGCGGCTCGGTGCGTCGCGTGACAAGCAAAGCGAGCGCCGGGAAGATGAGCGCCAGAATGACGAAGCCGGCAAGCGCTTCCTGCGGCGAGAAGGAGTACTTGCGAACCAGCGCGGCGAGAAAAACTCCCCAGAGCACGAAGTAGGCGGCAAGGTAGGGCCAGTTGCGGGAAGAACGGATGCCATTTTCCATGAGTCAGATTGTAACCACAAGCATCGGGAACGCGCGAAAAGATTGCGCAGGCTTTCTCCAGCCGCGAGTGTTGGGTTCCTGGCGCACGGCTGTTACATTGGAGTGGCAGACCAAGTTGTCTTCGGAATTTCGATTACTGGCCAATGTGATCCATCTTCGCTTGGGCAAACGAGGAGAAATGAGCAAAGCCGCACTGATCGTCGTGGATGTGCAAAGGGATTTTTGCGAAGGAGGAGCGCTGGCCGCTGCGGACACGCTCTCCTTGCTTGAGCCGCTGCAGGATTGTATTGAGGCAGCGCGGCGCGCAGGCGCAGTGATTGTTTTCACGCAGGACTGGCACCCGACGAATCACAGCTCGTTCAGGACAAATGGTGGACCGTGGCCAGTGCACTGCGAGGCGAATAGCGGCGGGGCGCAATTGATGGCCCCGCTTCGTGCGGACGAGGAAGACGTGACGATCCACAAAGGTGTCAGCGCGGATGGCGCGGGCTACTCTGGGTTTGAGGCCACCGGACTGTCGGAAAAGTTGACGTCATTGGGCGTCACGCATTTGGCCGTGAGCGGCATTGCAACCGAGTATTGTGTCCGGGCCACGGCGTTGGATGGATTGAAGGCAGGATTCACGGCCGTTGTGCTGACGGACATGATTCGGGCGGTGCAGCCGAGCGAGACGGCGAACGTGCTGGCGGAATTGGCAAAAAGGGGAGTAAAGGCGGCAACGGCCGCAGAGTGGTTGAAAAGCCTGCGGCCGAACTGAAACCCGAGTCAGTCGCTTCAGTTGAGATCCTTCGCCCATCCTCATCGGATGGGCACAGGATGACAAACGTTCTCCCAGGATCGACAACGAATTCCTGACCGTGTGATTGCGGTTCAAGTCTGGCCGAGGATGGCGTCGAAGTAGGCGGTCATTTCGGGGGAGTTCCAATCCTGCGGGCCAATGATTTTGCGCAAGATTTTTCCTTTTCGATCGATGACGTAGGCTTCCGGGTAGGCCGACGTGCCGTAGTCCTGCGCGATTGGCGACACGTGTTCCTTGGTGCCCGCGTCGCGATATGTTTTGAAAATCACTCCTTGATCGCGTAGAAATCTCTCGTACGCTGCTTCATCTTCATCGGCTGCCACGCCCAAGACCACACCGTTCCGCGATTGGATCGCCGTCTGCAACTTGTTCAGCGCGGGGGTTTCTTCGATGCACGGAGGGCACCATGTGGCCCAAAAGACCAGGACTACGACCTTCCCATGGAAATCCGAGAGCTTGGCGGGCTTGCCGTCCAGCGAAAGGTTGAAATCTTGGGCAGTTCTTCCGGCAACAGAGGATTCGCCCTGGCGGTAATGGGGGAAAGTGAAGAAGTAGATGATCGCAAAAGCCCCCAGCATGCTGCCCCAGGCCATGATTTTCCGAAGGACCGTGTTCATATATCGTTATAATAACGCACAGCCGCCACACCGAGAAGTCAGCGCAAATTCGCGGGGATTATGGAGAATTCCGACGACAAGCAAATTCGTGTCTCCGCAATCGTTCCGGCAAGGAACGAAGAGGCGGTGATTGCCGCGTGTGTGGAGTCGTTGGCGGGCCAGGCAGAGATTGCAGAAATCCTGGTGGTCAACGACGAGTCGAAAGACCGCACCGCAGATGTGGCTCGCGGGTTGATGAACCGATTTCCGAAGGTGCGATTGCTGGACACCGGGGAATTGCCGGTGGGCTGGGTGGGCAAGAACCGCGCGGTGTGGCTCGGTGCACATGAAGCGAATGGGGACTGGCTGTTGTTTACAGACGCTGACGCGATTCATGGCGCCGATTCAGCGAGTAGAGCATTGAGCATCGCGGCCGAACGAGATGCGGCGCTTGTGTCTTTTTCACCGGAACAGGTGATGGAGACTTGGTATGAAAAGTCGCTGATCCCGTACGTCTATTGCCGCCTGAGCAGGCATTTTTCGTTTGCGGAGGTGAATGATCCGCACAAAAGCGCGGGGGCGGCAAATGGCCAATTCCTGATGATTCGGCGGGACGTGTACGACGCCGTGGGAGGGCATGCGAGCGTGGCCAGCGAGGTCTTGGAGGACGTGGCGCTAGCGCGGCTTGCGAAAGTCGCCGGCAACCGGATCTGGTTTGGGAGTGGCGAGGGGATCGTCAGCGTGAGGATGTACCGGTCGTTTGGCGCGATGTGGGAGGGTTGGAGGAAAAACCTGTATCTGCTCATGGGAGGAAGCCCGGAATCGGCCGGAAGGGAGATCGCTCGCGGCGTGGCGCCCGTACTGGGCACCCTTGTGGCTGCCATCTCGACCTGGGCGCTGACGGAAAACTGGCTGACAGCCTTGGCGGTGCTGTTGATCGGATTAGTGGTCCTCTTCGTGGCTTACGATGAAGAGCTTCGGCAGAACCGGTTTTCGCACCGGTTGGTCTGGTACGGTATTCCGGGAAGGCTACTGTTCTCCTTGGTTTTGTTTGCTTCGTACCGGGGATACAAGCGCGGTAAGCTGAGATGGAAAGGCCGGGAGTACCCACTGGGTACCGCTGGCGCATCGAAAGGGTAGCCCAGAATCGCTATGGTGTACTTGACGCGAAAAATTGAGTTTTCCGCTTCGCACGTCTATCACAACCCGGCTCTGAGCGCCGAGGAAAACAAGCGGATTTTTGGCAAGTGCAACAATCCGCACGGCCACGGGCATAACTACACGCTGGAAGTGACCGTGGCAGGCGAGCCGGACCCTGTGACCGGGATGGTGCTGGATTTGAAGGAGCTGAAAGAGATTCTGGAGCGCGAAATCACGCAGCGGATGGATCACCGATTCCTTAATTACGAAGTGCCGGAGCTGAAGGGGCAGATTCCGACATGCGAAAACATCGCGCGGGTGATCTGGAACCTGCTGGAGCCGAGAATTACGCAAGGCCGGCTACACAAAGTGCGTCTGTACGAGACGCCGGACCTTTTCGCCGAGTGCTATCGGAATGGAGCCACGCACGCATGAGCGACGCCATCACAATCGCGCTCGGACGTCGTTACCGCTTCGCGGCTTCGCACCGATTGCACAGCGAGAAGTTGAGCGACCCGGAAAACTACCGTGTGTATGGGAAGTGCAACAATCCATACGGACACGGGCATAACTACGTGGTGGAGATCAGCGTGTCAGGAAAGGTGGATCCCGCCACGGGGATGATCGTGAACTTGACGGATTTGGACGGATACGTCGAGCGCGAAGTGATTGAAGCGTTCGACCACAAATCGCTGAACGAAGAAGTCGAAGTGTTCCGCGACCGAGTGCCGACGACGGAGAATCTTTGCATCGAGATTTTCCGGCGATTGAAGAAGTTCCCGCTAGCCAGCCTTGAGCGCGTGCGGGTCGAAGAGACTTCGAACAACGCCTTCGAGTACGCCGGGGAAGAAATCCAGGATCGCCGCGGGGTCCAGTAAGAGGGGGAAGGGCCAGTGAATAAACCAACGGAAATCATCCTCCACGAGGACAAGCTGGAAGTGCCGAAGGAAAGCATTGCAGACCTGGTGAGAAAGATGATCGCACTGGTAGGCGAAGACCCGAACCGCGAAGGCCTGCGGCGGACTCCGGAACGCTTTGAGAAAGCATTCAAGTTCTTGACGAGCGGATACCATCAGAACCTGGACTCGGTGTTGAACGGGGCCACCTTCAGCGTGCACTACGACGAAATGGTGGTGGTGAAGGACATCGAGTTTTTCAGTTTGTGCGAGCATCACCTCCTGCCGTTCTTCGGGAAGGCGCACGTGGCGTATCTGCCGAGCAAGAAGGTGTTGGGATTGAGCAAAATTGCGCGGCTGGTGAACATGTTCGCGCGGCGGCTGCAAATCCAGGAGCGCATGACCAGCCAGATTGCCCACGCGATCGAAGAGAAGATCAGCCCTGAGGGTGTGGGCGTAATCATCGAGGCGCGTCATTTGTGCATGCAAATGCGCGGCGTGGAGAAGCAGCACGGGCAAGCAGTGACCAGCGCAATGCTGGGGTCCTTCCGGCATAACAAACAAACGCGCGACGAATTCCTGTCGCTGGTGCGATCCAAGAAAACCTGAAGCCACAAGTGCGCGAGCAGGCCGCGCGAGCTTCGTCCTGACGCGGCAATCCATTTTGGCGCTCGACGCGAAAACTGCCCCGGATTAAATTTGCTCATGGCGACAGCTTCATCCAGCGAAACGCTCTCCGCGGTTGCGCCCAAGACGGCGGGAAACCGTCTCCTAGTTCTGTTCTGCTTTCTCTCCATTTACCTCATTTGGGGATCCACTTATCTCGCCATTCGTTACGCGGTCGAAACCATTCCGCCTTTGTACACGGCTGGGTTTCGGCAAATCACCGCTGGGACAATCCTGCTGCTCTGGGCCTTGGCGCGGGGTTTGCGGCCCACCTGGGCACAGATCCGGGCAAGCGCCGTCATCGGATTTTTCTTCTTCCTCATCGGGCACGGGTCGGTGCATTGGGCGGAGAAGGTTGTCCCGAGTGGGCTTGCGGCTCTTCTGATCGCGGTTGAGCCCATCGTTGTATTTTTGCTCACCTCGTTGGCGGCTCGTACATGGCGGCTGAATGGATGGTTGCTGTTGGGAATATTGATGGGCCTGGCGGGTGTTGGACTTTTGGTCCGGGATACAACGCTGGCGGCAACTCCCGGGCTAACGCTGGGTTCCGTGGCGATTTTGATTGGGGCGGTCTCCTGGTCAATCGGAATCATCTATTCACGGCGGTCGCACCTGTCCGGGAACCCGCTGCTGCTCTCCGCCCTATCGCTGCTCTCCGGTGCGGTGATGCTGTTGATTGCCGGGACAGCAGTAGGTGAGGCCAAGGGATTATCGGTTTCGCAGGTGAGTACTAGGTCCTGGGTCTCACTAGCCTACCTAATCGTATTTGGATCGGTGATCGCGTTTACGGCGTACAACTGGTTGCTGGAGCACTACTCGCCGACTCTGGTGGCGACGCATACGTACGTGAATCCAGTGGTTGCCGTTCTCTTGGGCTGGGCGTACGGCGGTGAGACTCTGACGCCGAGAGTCGCACTCGCAGCGGGATTGGTCGTTGCGGCGGTGGTTTTGGTGGACCGCGGTACGAACCGGCTGCGAGGCCTGGCGTGAAAAGTCCTGCAAATCCCACAAATAAATAGACTTTTGCTTGCCAGCGGGCGGCGGGTGTGGTGAACTTTGTGCGGCACACTAGCCATGTTAGGGCAGAGATTCAGCCACTATCTGATCGAACAAAAGCTCGGCGAAGGTGGCATGGGCGTGGTGTATCGCGCGCGTGATGAGAAGTTGCAGCGCGACGTGGCCCTGAAATTTCTGGAGATGCTGCCAACCGGGAGCTCCGCGGGCCACGAGCGGGCGCTCCAGGAAGCGCGAGCCATCTCAGCGCTGAATCATCCGAACATTTGTACTGTTTATGAAGTTGGCGAAACGGAAGGACAACCGTTCATCGCCATGGAGTACATTGAAGGACAATCTCTCAGCGCGGAGATTCCCTCTCTGGGACTGGCCTTGGATCAGGTAGAGCGCTTCGGCATTCAACTGGCCGATGCGCTGGCGCACGCGCACAGCCGCGGAGTGATTCATCGCGACCTGAAGGCCGCCAACGTCATGGTCACGCAAAGCGGCAGGTTGAAAGTGCTGGATTTCGGGATATCACGGCGCATTGAACCAGGAAAAAGCACCGACGGAACCACGGTGGTTGACCAATCATGGGAGTCGCAACACACGTTTACCGGCACACTGCCGTACGTCGCGCCAGAGATCTTGAAGGGACTGGAAGCGGACGCACGCAGCGACATCTGGTCCCTGGGAGTTTTGCTGTATGAAATGGCCGCGGGACACAGGCCATTTCGAGGATCGACGGCATTCGAACTGAGCGCGGCAATCTTGCGCGAACGCCCGCAACAGATTTCGCCGTCGTTGCCGCCGGTGCTCCACAGTGTGATCGATAAGTGCCTGGACAAGGACCCCGCCCAGCGCTATCAGAACGCCGGCGAGGTGCGCGCCGCACTGGAAGCGGCGAGCACTGCTTCCCGGAGTCACGATGTACTCCGGGAAGAGCTGAGGAAAAGTGAACCCCCCTCCTTATTATCCCCTCGGAATCTTCTGATTCTCTGCTTGCTCCTGGCATTGGCGGGAGGATCTGCATACTGGTTTCGCGGTAGGCGAGGCGCGAGGTCGTCCCTGCCGTTGCCCGGAGCCATTCAATCCGTGGCCGTCTTGCCGCTTGACAATCTCTCCGGGGACCCCGCGGAGGATTACTTTGCGGATGGAATGACCGACGCGCTGATTACCGAACTCTCCCAGATCCACAAGCTGCGGGTGATCTCGAGGACCTCAGTGATGCAGTACAAGCACACACAGAAACCCCTGGATCGGATCGCGCAGGAACTCAAGGTTGACGCAATCGTGGAAGGTTCCGTCCTGCGCGCGGGCGACCGTGTGCGCATCTCCGCAAAACTCTTCCAGACCAACATTGAAGGGGCACTGTGGGCCGACAATTTCGAACGGAATTTTACCGACGTCCTTGCATTGCAGGGCGACGTGGCCACCGCCATTGCCCGAAGTATTCAGGTGGAACTTTCGACGGTCGAGCAAAGCCAGTTGGCGCGGAGCCGCAGCGTGGTTCCCGAAGCTTACGAGGCGTATTTGAAAGGGAAGTACGAATTGGAGAAGCGGACTCCTGAAGCACTTCAAAATGCGGCCGAGTATTTTCAAAAGGCGAGTGCAAAGGACGCCACGTTTGCCGCCGCTTATGCGGGCCTCGCGGATGCCTACCAGACCATGAGCACCCACCAGGTCGGGCCAGCACGTGACTTCATGCCGAAGGCCAAAGCGGAGGTGGAGAAAGCGCTGCAACTGGATGACCGGTTGGCCGAGGCGCACGCATCGCTCGCGGCAATTCGTTTCTTCAGCCTGGAAGGCGGGGACATCGAGAGCGAATTCCGCCGTTCGATCTCGCTGGATCCCGGCTATGCACAGGGGATTCACTGGTACGCGCTCTATCTGGCTGCTTCAGGGAGAAAGGAGGAATCCATCCGCGAAATCCGGCTAGCCCGGGACATCGATCCGAAGTCGCTGATTATCAATGCAAACGTTGGCTTCGTTTACTACTTGGCAGGGGACTACGACCACGCCGAAGAGAGCGAAAAGAATACGGTGCAAATGGACCCGAGTTTCGTCGGAGGGCATGGAAATTTGGGCCAAATCTATCTTGAGAAGAAGCAATATGCGGAAGCAATCGAGGAATTTCAGACCGCTGCGTCGCTGTCCCCTGGCAACACCGATCTCGCGGCATTCCTCGCAAATGCATATGCAATGTCAGGGCGAAAGTCACAAGCCGATGAGATTCTGCGGGATCTGCAGGAACTTCAGGGGAAAAAATACGTCGCCACCTATGATTTTGCAGTCGTGTACGCCGGCTTCCGGGACGTGAACAAAACACTGGACTGGCTGGAAAAAGCGTACGACGAGCGAAACGGAAGACTCGTGAACCTCAGTGTGCATCCAGAATTTGCCTTCCTGCGTAACGAACCGCGCTTCCGAAAGCTGGTCGAGAAAATCTGGGGAAGCAAGCCGGTTAGCAATCCAAACCCATAGCTGGCCTTGGTTGCTCAGCTAAGGGGCTGGCGAGCGCAGCCAGCCATACAGGGGCAAGGAAGGAAGATGGCGGCTGAGCCTTTTTTCATACCGGCACTGCTTTTCAGCGTAATCGCAATCCCACTCATTTTTGGTTGGATCCCGCGAAATCGCTGGTACGGCATTCGTACAGCCCAGACCATGGTTAATGACGAGACATGGTATAGGTCTAACCGGTTCGGGGGATGGGCTATTCTGCTATCGAGCATGATCTATTTTGTTGTGGCCAAAATGTTTCCAACTCCAAAACCCGCTGGTTCTGATTTCGCACGCTGGGAAGTGCATCTTTGCGCATTTGCGCTGCCCCTGGTCGCGAGTGTGGTATTCACGACGAGATATGCGAAAGGACTCGCGAAGCAGCGCTGAAAGTGAATGTCTATTGAGTGAGGCGCTCGAGCGGCACTAGGGAGCGCGTCGCCAACCACATGAGGACTCGGGTACCACAGGAGAGCCTTGTTCCTTGACGCTGGGGGAGGGCTG
Organism: Candidatus Limnocylindrales bacterium; assembly: GCA_035623175.1. GTDB lineage: Bacteria > Acidobacteriota > Terriglobia > Acidiferrales > UBA7541 > Acidiferrum. Next base: position 12,245 of record DASPTY010000108.1, read on the forward strand.
ACATAGACTTCGCCGTCTCGGCGCTTTCCGGCCAGGTTCGGCTTGCACCAGCGTTTCTGGTGGAAGGAGCGAATGGAGAGGGGGAAACAAAGATGGCGAAGAGCAAATCCGTTTCACTGAAAGGGATTGTCCGGGAAATCGACAAGGTGAAAGCCAAACTTACCAAGGCGAAAAAGAAGGCGACTCCCCGGGGTAGGGAGAAACTGGCGCTGGCATTGAACGATCTGAACAGCATCCGGAAGGAAACCATTGTGGTGTGTCACGGTAGTCAGTTTGTTTATAACGTGACGATACCGCAAGGTTCGTAGCCGCGGACGCCTGCGCCGCCTCATCGGGGGAGAGAGGAAATGACCCATCGTGGCCGCGCCCCGACGAGGCAGCGGATTGAAGTGCCGCGCCGCCCGGTGCATTTCCGGCGGTGTAGACCTCTGGTGTTGTATTGGCAGAACGGGGAGTTGGTCTACGAGAATTATGCGCTGCACACCCGGATCAGCGCGGACCCCCTTGTTTGTTCCATCCTGCATTTCTGTAATGACTGGAAATCCTCGCGCGCAATCGCCTCGTTCCTCGGCAAATATGAGAAATCTTCCGTCCTCACGAGCCTGAACCAACTCTGCAAAAAAGGGATGCTGGAAAGATCGAATCGGAAACCTGACGCGCGCCTGGAAGCAATGGAGTCCTGGAAAGCTTGGAATCCAGCTGCAGGATTTTTTCACTTCTCAACCAAAGACGCAAAGTTCGCCGCCGACCAACAAGGCGTCCTTGAGGAACTGAAGCGGCGGGCAAAGCTCGATCCAATGCCGCTGCCGCTGAAGAATTATTTTCGAGCGCCCCGGGCAAAATTGCCGCGGCGGCTGCGCTCTGAGGGAGAGTTCCCGCAAATTCTGAAATGCAGGCGCACCTGGAGAAAATTCGGCGGGGAAGTGGTGCCGCTTGAAGCTCTGGCAGAATCGTTGGAACTCACGTTTGGGATTCAAGGATGGGTCGAGGTGCCCGGTTTGGGGCGTGCCGCGATGAAGACTTCACCCAGCGGCGGCGACTTGCACCCCATCGAGGCCTATGTCCTGGTGCAGCGCGTACGCGGCTTGAAGCGGGGTCTCTACCATTACAACGCCGCGCGACATGAATTGGAATGGCTGCGGCCGGCGGTCTCGAGAAAGGAGCTGGAACGGAGTCTCGGCAACCAATGGTGGTTCGCCGAGGCCGCTTTCTTCGTTCTGATGACGGCCGTTTTTGGCCGTACGCAGTGGAAGTACGAATCTCCTCGCGCCTACCGCGTGGTTCTCGCGGAAGCGGGCCACCTGGGGCAGACGTTTTGCCTGACGGCGACTTGGCTCGGCCTTGCGCCCTTCTGCACCATGGCGGTGACGGACACGCAGTGGGAAAAGTGGCTGGGAATTGACGGCGTAAAGGAGTCCATCCTTTACGTTGTGGGGGCGGGAACGCGCCCTACAGACACACGCGAAGCGCATCTTGGGACTTTAGCGAAAGGCACGGCCTCGCAATCACAGAAGTGATGAGGGATTTGGGGCCAAGGCCTCTACAGCTTCTGCCGGAATTCCGAGCGCAGCGAGGAATCCCTCTTCAGTAAGGAGCCGACACAAGAGGAGTTCATCGCCCAAAGCTCGCGCGATGGGGCACAAGTCCTCACTCCGCAGACTCCGTTCGGAATGAAGATTTTTAGCTTCTCTCAAAATACAGAAACAGCTCAATGAACGAATTAGCTACTTTTTTACGATGGCGACGGAGGCGCGCGTTGATTCCCAATCGATGTTCATGGTGCCGCCATTCGCGGTCTTCTCAAGCGAGATGGTGAAGTTCTCCGCCGGCGATGGAAGCGCGGATACCTTCATGTCCACGCGGGCGAGGTCATTTGAGGGGCCCGGATAGTCCGTTCCCCACTCGCCGGTCTTCTTGCTGATGATGAGTGTCCACTTGTCCTTGTTGGGAACGGTGAAAAGGGTGTAGCTGCCGGCGGGAACCGCAGTACCGCCGACGGTGACATCAGCAGTGACGACAAACGTGGTTGCTTCGTTTGCGCCGGTGCGCCAGACCTGGCCGAAAGGTACCAACTCGCCAAAAATCTTGCGGCCCTTGACGCGGGGGCTAGAGTAATCGACGGTGATGGACTTGCCGCCGCCAAGGTCGAGTGTAGCCGTGGCCGGCGGGCTGGGACGCTTGGATTTGTCCATCTGGGCGTGGCAGGCAGCCACAAGTAGGATCAGGCCGAGACAGAATACCGAGATTCCTGCGATTGCTTTGCGCATTGTGCTCTCCTGTGGATTAACTATCGCTCGTTGGTTGAAGGCGCGCGGGCAGAATTGGGCGTAGCGCGGAAGTTGCGTATCGGGCAGGCCGAGGAGGTTAGGGTTCACACGCCAAGACCTGGCTTCCTACAATAACCGCGCGAACGCCACAAGCCTACCAGTAGCATTCAACAGGATTTAGGGGTGCGTTGCAAGCGAGGAAGCGCTGGCCAAGGCGAACTGCGTGCAGTGCCACGCGTCCTTTACACCCCCGACAGATTTGTGATAAATTAAAAATGTAGAAGAAAAGAGGAAAATTCAAGGGACGACGGTGGGGGGCACTTGAGCGACGCCAAAGGCTTGTTGATCGAACAATTCCGCATGCATGTCAAGGACACGGGATCGCCCGAAGTGCAGATCGCGCTTCTGAGCGAACGCATCAACTATTTGACGACGCACCTCAAGTCGCACGTGAAGGACCATGCATCGCGCCGGGGGCTCATCATGATGGTGAACAAGCGGCGGCGTCTGCTGGACTATCTCAACCGGCGAGACCCGGATCGGTATCACCAGATTGTTGAACGCCTTAGCCTGCGCAAGTAGGCGCCTGCTTCAGGTCAAGCGGGCCCACTTGCGGATTCACGAACGCACAAATTCCCAACGGAGTCTGTACGCCAGCCGTGTGACGGTTGGACGTGAACAAGCCCAGTCTGCCTCGGCAGGCTGCGCGGCGTTTGCCTTGGTGTAGCGGCCCGCGAGAAAGTTCCCGACCGCGGTGAATCTCCCTCCTTTCTTCCCATGGAACGCGCCAAATCGCGAACCGTTCCTCTTAAGAGGAGCGCAAAGGAAGAAGCTCATGTCTGAAAACAATCTCGCTCCAGCGCCACACCAGGTCTCGGTAGACGTAGGTGGGCGCGCGTTGATACTGGAAACGGGGAAGATCGCCAAGCAAGCCAATGGAGCCGTCACGGCACGCTATGGGGACACCATCGTGCTTGTGAGTGCGTGTATGGCCTCAAAACCGAATGACCGCGACTTTCTGCCCTTGACCGTGGACTACCGCGAAAACACCTACTCAGCGGGAAAAATCCCGGGTGGGTTTTTCAAGAGAGAAGGAAGGCCGACAGAAAAGGAAATCCTGGTGTCGCGCCTGATTGACCGTCCGATGCGCCCGCTCTTTCCGGATTCGTGGAGAAATGAAACCCAGATTATCGCCATGGTGCTCTCGGCTGACAGCGCCAATGACCCGGACGTGATTGCCGTGACTGCAGCGTCCGCGGCGGCTTACTGTTCGGACCTACCGTTCACCGATCCCATCGCAGCGGTCCGCGTGGGCCTGCTGGATGGCGTGTTGGTGCCGAACCCGACTGTGGCGGAGCAGAAAACCAGCAAGTTGAACATCGTCGTGGCAGGGACGGAAAAAGGCATTGTGATGGTGGAGGCCGGATCCTTCGAGGTATCTGAGGAAAAGGTCACCGAAGCGCTGGAATTTGGCCACGAGCAAATTAAGAAGATTGTGGCGGGTATTAAGGAGCTCCACGCACAGATCAAGCCGACAAAGGTGGTCGTCGAGCCCCTGCCGTTCGATCAATCCATCTACGACAGCCTCAAGAAGACCTACGGCGCGAGGTTGAAGGATGCGCTGAGTACCGAGAAGCATCCCAAGAAGGAAAGCTATCACCTGGTGGACGCCTTGCTCGATGAGATCGTGGCGACCATCCCTGAAGAAGAGGAAGAGAAGCTGACGCTGACAAAGCGCGCCTTTGAGCACTTGCGCGAGGATTACTTCCGTGAGGAAGTTCTGAAAGCGAAGCGGCGCCCCGATGGCCGCGCCTTCGACCAGATTCGCAAGATCACGTGTGAAGTGGGCTTGCTGCCGCGCGTGCACGGCTCGGCGCTTTTCACTCGTGGAGAGACGCAGGCGCTGGCAACTTTGACACTCGGCACCAAGGAAGACATGCAGAGGCTGGACCTGCTGTTCGAGCAGGACACCTTCAAGCGCTTCATGCTGCACTACAACTTCCCGCCGTTCAGCGTGGGCGAGGTGAAGCCCTTGCGCGGAGCGGGCCGGCGTGAAATCGGACATGGTGCCTTGGCGGAACGCGCGCTAGCGAACCTGCTTCCCGCCGAGATCGATTTCCCGTACGCGATGCGTGTGGTCAGCGACATCCTGGAGTCCAACGGCTCGTCCTCGATGGCAACGGTGTGCGGTGGCTCGCTTGCCCTGATGGATGCGGGCGTGCCGATGAAGGCGCCCTGCGCGGGAATCGCGATGGGGCTGGTCGTGGGAGATGGTGGAAACTACTCCATCTTGACCGACATCGCGGGCGCCGAAGATCATTACGGAGACATGGACTTCAAGGTTGCTGGAACCCGCGAGGGCATCACCGCCCTGCAAATGGACATCAAGGTGACCAGTATCAGCATCGGGATGATGCGCGAGGCGCTGGCCCAGGCCAAGAAGGCTCGCCTGGAAATCCTGGACATTATGGAAAAAACGCTCAGCAAGCACCGCGAGTCCATTTCGATGTACGCGCCGCGGCTCTACAAGCTGAGTATCCCCACGGACAAGATTCGCGACCTTATCGGTCCGGGTGGAAAGAAGATCAAGTCCATCATCGAGCAGACCGGCGTGAAAATTGACGTGATGGAAGACGGCACGGTGCACATTTTCTCGACCAGCGGAGCAGGGGGCGATCAGGCACTGCAAATGGTGCGCGAGGTCACGGCCAGTGCGGAGGTGGGGAAGACCTATCTCGGCAAAGTCGTACGGCTGGCGGAGTTTGGCGCGTTCGTGGAACTCTTCCCCGGCACGGATGGGCTGCTGCACATCAGCGAAATCTCCGAACACCGCATCCGCGACGTGCGCGATGAGCTGAAACTCGGCGACCAGGTGCTGGTGAAGGTCCTGGCGATCGAGGGGAATAAAATCCGGCTGTCGCGCAAGGCGCTCATCAAGGAAGCCCGCGAGAAACAGGCACACAAGAGAGACGCGGGCGGCTCCGGAACGCCGACGCCGACAGCGACCGGCGAAGCCGACTAAGCTTTAACTAACCTTTGACACAAAAGGCCCCCGCCATCGGGGGCCTTTTGCTTTTTTGCTGCTACCTAGTTAGACGTGAGCGCAGTGGACGGCGTCGAGTGCGCCCCATAGCGCGTCCAGGGCTTCGTTGGTAGTAGCGAGAATTTCCTCTTCGTCACCGTGGGCATGTTCCTCGAGCCAACCACGCCACGCCGCGCGGTGAATCTTGTCAGCTTCTTCATGCACGGTGAAGTAAGCCAACGCCTTGGGAGAGCTGACTCCATAGAATCTCGTCAGGCCGTCGATCTTCGTGGTGGCGATTTCGGGCACCTGCGCTTCGTAAGCATAGAGCGCCGCGACCGCCTCGGCGACGGAACGATCGCCAACAAATTCGCGGAACGTTGCAACCACATTCTGCGTGCCTGGCAGCGCGGGGCAGGAAGTGATGTCTTCCTCATTCACGCCCAAGGCCGCGGCAAAATCACGCCAAAGTTTCGGATGTGGCCGGGAGGGATTCTCTTCTTCGGCCAGATTCTCGAGCACGATATCGCGGATCGGGCCTTCCGTGCGCGCGGCAAGCACACGGAGATGCTTCGGAAATGCCTCGACGTGCCTGTAATACTGCGAGGCATATAGCTGCAACGCTTCCCGGCTCAACTTGCCCATCTGCCAATCCTGGTAGAACGGATGTTTCAGGAGGTTTTTCTCGGCGATCGCGGCGTCAATCTTGTCCAAAAGTTCCGTGTTTCGCATATTTGGCCCCCCAGGTTCCCTCGACAGAGCGGTGACTAGCCGCCCTTTCTTGCTCTCAGCGCGACTGCGGGATTGTACCAGAGTTCGCGAAGTTTTTCCGGCCGTCTTACGACCCTCCCAGACAGGTTTGGCAGGGCAGATCGGTGTTCGCCGATAAAGGAATGGTTACGATTCTTTGGAGTGAATGCGCTCGATGTCTGCGCCAAGAGCCTGCAGCTTTTCCACGATGCGTTCGTAACCGCGGTCGATGTGATAGACGCGGTCAATAATCGTCTCGCCGGAAGCGATCAGCGCGGCGAGCACGAGCCCGGCGCTGGCGCGCAGGTCGGAGGCTTGCACGGTTGTGCCGGAAAGCGGAGTGGGGCCGCGAACGACTGCGCGGCGGCCGTCGATGGAAATATGCGCGCCCATGCGCATAAGTTCGCTGGCGTGAAGAAAGCGATTCTCAAAAATTGTCTCGGTAATGACGGAAGTGCCTTCGGCCTGTGTCGCGAGCGCCATGTATTGCGCCTGCATGTCGGTGGCGAAACCGGGGTACTCTTCGGTGCTGATGTCGGCGGCCACGAGTTTGTGGCCGTCGTGAACCCGTATTGTCGTGAGGTCCAAGATTTCTACGGGTACCCCCGCGGCTCCCAATTTCGCGATGATGGCGCCCAGATGCGCGGGCCCGCAGTTAGCGATGGTGAGATCACCGTTCGTAATCGCACCGGCGACGAGAAACGTGCCTGCCTCGATGCGGTCCGGAATAATCGAGTGCGTCGCGCCGCGAAGCTCACGCACACCCTGAATCCTCAGAGTGGAAGTTTCATCCCCCTGAATGTCCGCGCCCATTTTGCGCAGGAGATGAATGAGATCGGTGACTTCCGGCTCGCGAGCGCAATTCTCGAGCGTGGTCATGCCATCGGCGAGCGTGGCGGCCATCAGGATGTTCTCCGTCCCGGTGACCGTAATTTTCTCGAAGACGATGTGCGCGCCCTTCAGCCGTCCCCCATTTGGCACGCTGGCCTGGATGTAGCCATGTTCCGTGGCAATATGCGCGCCCATTTTTTCCAGCGCGGCAAGATGCAAGTCCACGGGCCGCGCCCCAATGGCGCAACCGCCGGGTAGGGAGACATGCGCCACGCCAGCGCGCGCGATGGCGGGGCCGAGAGTGAGAATCGAAGCGCGCATGGTCTTAACCAGTTCGTAGGGCGCGACCGCTTCGTTCAATGATGGCGATTCAATGGTGTAGGTAGTGGAGGGAAACCCCGGCGTCGTGACTTTCGCCGACATGAACGCCAGGAGCTTGCCCATGGTCACGATGTCGCGGACCTGCGGCGTGTTGCGCAGCGTCACCGGCTCGGGCGTGAGCAGAGCCGCGGCCATCAGCGGCAAGGCGGAATTCTTCGCACCGCCGATTTCGACCCTGCCGTGGAGGGGCTTGCCGCCTCGAATGCGAAATTTGTCCATTCGCGTTTGCCCGCTTATTCGCCAAGCGCCCGGCGGAGGTCGCCGCCCGCGCGCTCCAGAATCTTTTGCGCCCTTTCGGCAGGAACCCCGCGCTTCAACATGATCAGCGCAACGCGGAGGTTGTGGTCGCTTTGCCGCAAAGCGTGTTCCACCGAAGACATGCTCTTCCCGCTCGCTTCCGCCAGGATGCGTTTCGACCTGTCTCTAAGCTTCTGATTCGTCCGGGTTACGTCGATCATCAGGTTCTCGTAAGCGTGACCGCGCCGAACCATCGTTGCCGTAGAGAGCATGTTGAGCACCATCTTTTGCGCCGTGCCCGCCTTCAGCCGTGTCGAGCCCGTGAGCACTTCCGGGCCGACGTTGGGCGTGATGGCGATGTGCGCGAGCCGGGCAAGCGGCGAATTTCGATTCATGGCGACGCCGATGGCGAGCGCGCCCCGCTTTTTTGCGTACGCAACGGCTGCCAGGACATAAGGAGTTGTGCCGCTCGCCGCCAGACCCACCACGGAATCTTTTGCACTCAGCCGAAGCTTTGCGAGCCTGCGCCGGGCATCTCGCTTGTCGTCCTCCGCGCCTTCCACAGGTTCGGTCACGGCTTTTTGTCCGCCCGCGATCACGGCCAGCACAAGTTCGGGAGAAGTCCCGAATGTGGGCGGGCATTCCGAAGCATCCAGCACACCTAGCCGGCCGCTCGTCCCGGAGCCGACATAGATCAACCTGCCTCCGCGGTACATCCGGCTGACAATTCCATCCACAGCCTGGGCGATGGCGGGAAGTTCGCGCGTCACTGCAGGCGCGACTTTACGATCTTCGCGGTTCATC
>DASPTY010000109.1:0-13798 GCA_035623175.1 Candidatus Limnocylindrales bacterium
GGCGCTGATTGTGCCCGGCTCGCGCGGCATAAAGGCTCAGGCCGAGAAGGAAGGACTGGACAAAGTGTTCACGCAAGCGGGATTCGAGTGGCGCGATGCGGGTTGCAGCATGTGCATCGGGATGAACGCGGACGTATTGCCGCCTCATGAAAGAAGCGCGAGCACGTCGAACCGGAATTTCGAAGGACGTCAGGGCCGCGATAGCCGCACGCACTTGGTTAGTCCGGTGATGGCGGCAGCGGCGGCGATTGCGGGGCACTTTGTGGATGTGCGGGAGTTCGATGTGGCGCATGTGGAGTGAGGGAGAAGCCATTAGCTGTCAGCCATCAGCTGTCAGCGGTTTGGTGAAAGACCTCAAATTTGATTAGCAGCACGAGATTTGCGAGGAATTCAAATAATGCAACCGTTTGTTACACATGCTGGACTTGTGATGCCGCTGGATCGGGTGAATGTGGACACCGACCAGATGGTGCCGAAGCAGTTCCTGAAGGCGCTGACACGCGAGGGATTTGGGCGAATCCTGTTTTATGACTGGCGGTACTTGCAGCCTGGAGAGAGGCCGAATCCGGAGTTTGTGCTGAACTTTCCGCGATATAAAGGCGCGTCCGTGCTGCTGGCGCGCACGAATTTTGGCTGCGGCTCGAGCCGCGAGCATGCGCCCTGGGGCGTGAAGGACTACGGCTTTCGCGTAGTTGTCGCGCCGAGCTACGCGGACATTTTCTATAACAACTGCTTCAAGAACGGCATCCTGCCGGCGATCCTGAAGGAAGAAGAAGTTGAGGAACTCTTCCAGCGCACGGAAAAGGAAGAGGGCTATTCCCTTTCGATTGATTTGCCGAAGCAGACAATCAGCGATAAACATGGTCTGGTCTATAAGTTCGAGATTGCTCCGGCGCGCAAAGAAGTGTTGCTAAAGGGGCTCGACGATATCGGGCAATCGATGCAACACGCGCCTGCGATTGATGCGTACGAGAAGGCGCATGCGGCTACGGCGACGATGTTTGAGGCGGTGGATGTGAAGTACTACTCCAGCCATTAGCCGCCAACCGTTAGCCCACCAACTGCCGGGCTAAAGCCCGGCGCTACAGGGAGCGCCACCAGGGTTTGAAGTAGACGCGCCCTTCATAGATGGGTTCGGGAGCCTCGGGGGCGGCGGGTTCCGCCAGAAGCTCCGCGAGCAAGATTCCTGCGATCACGAGGCCGGCTCCCTTCATGGAACGCGCACTCATCCGCTCAGCCAAGACCAGATATGAGGTAATCACCGCGAAGACGGGTTCCAACGCAAACAGAATCGCAGCGTGGCCTGGCGAGGTGTATTGCTGCGCCCACAATTGAAGGGTGAAGGCCACGGCCGTCGCGAACACCGCACAAATCAGGATTGAGAAAATCAGAGGCCAGCCCCACTCGAAGCGCACCGGTTGCCAGTGGATTCCACCCGCAAAACCAGTGAGCGGCCAGGCCATCACCGCGCACCCCGCCACCTGAATCAAGCTGAGGGCTGAGACCGAATGCTCCTGCGAATATTCGCCGACGAGGATGATGTGAACCGCGTAGAATCCCGCTGCGATGAAGGTCATGACATCCCCACGGTTTAAGAAGCGCATCCCCTCCGTGGGAACAGTAAGGAAATACAGGCCAATCAAAGCCGCGACGGCGCCGACGTAAATCCACTTTGTGAGGCTGCGCCCCCAAAACACGCCGAGAAGCAGAGGCACGAGGACCACGCTCGAGCCGGTGACAAAACCGGAATTGGTCGCGGTCGTGTACTGTAGCCCGGCGGTCTGAAAGCAATAGCCGGCGAACATGAAGAAGGCCAAGCGCATCCCAGCAAAGATTTCTTCGCGCTGAACGTTGCGGATGACACTAGGCCGGAAGAGGGCCATCAATACCGCTGCGATCGAGAAGCGCACGGCAAGGAAGACGAAGGGCGAGGCGTGATCGAGGCCGTTCTTGACGACCACAAACGTGGCGCCCCAGATCAGGGAGCAGAAGGCCAGCGAAAGGTCAGCTTGTAGTTTGCGGCTCACGGGAATGCTCCGTCGAATGTCCTGGCCAGTTTATCCGCAAGAGGCGACAGGCTCATAGTGCTTGAAGCCGGACGGCGAAAATCATGGTGACTTGACACAACCGGACCCTCCGCTAGAGTCTCAATCTTATGAACCGGGCAACGCTTCGAATTGCGCTTTTGGCGGGACCAATGCTGCTTCTAGTGACAAGTGTGCCTGCGTTCCCGGCTGGGAAAGACGCCTGGATCGAAGTGCGTTCGCCGAATTTCACTGTGATCAGCAACGCCGGGGAAAAAGAGGCGCGAAAGATCGCGGACCAGTTCGAGCAATTTCGCGAAATGTTTCACAGCAGCTTCAAAGCGATGCGCGTGGACCTGGGCAAGCCACTGATCATCTTCGCTGCGAGAGACGAAAACGCTTTAAAACAACTCCTCCCCAGCTACTGGGAAGCAAAGGGGCGCGTGCATCCGGGAGGAATCTATGCCCAGGGTGAGGACCGACATTTTGTGGCGCTGCGCACGGACATTGTGGGGGAGAATCCGTACGAGGTGGTCTACCACGAGTACACGCATGCGATCTTGAACTTGAACTTCCGGAATTTGCCGTTGTGGTTGAGCGAAGGGCTCGCGGAATTCTATGGAAATTCCACCATATACAAAAACTTTGTAAGTGTAGGCCGAATTTCGCGAGGCCGCCTTCGCGTTCTGCAAGAAGGCCGGCTGATCCCGATTGAGACGCTGCTGCAAGCAGATCTGCACTCCCCGTATTACAACGAAGAGGACCGCGCCTCCCTGTTTTACGCGGAGTCCTGGGCGATCGTGCACTACCTGCTGACGGATCCCGAGGCAAGCAAGCGGCAGCTGCTGGTCAATTTCCTGAAAGCGTGGGATGCGAGCGGGAATCAACTCGAAGCGGCCGCGAAAGCATTCGGAGATTTGAAGCAATTTTCGGAAGCGATGGAGGCGTATTCGCACCAGCAGCTGTTTTACACGGGGAGAGTGAACACAACCCTTCATGGCGACGCGAAGAGCTATTCGAGCCGGGAACTTCCTCCCGCGGAGCTAGCGGCGGACCGCGCGATTTTCTACGTTCACACGCACCGGCCAGTGGAGGCGCGAATCTCCGCGGAACAAGCCATCAAAGCCGATCCGGATCTCCCGCTGGCGCATGAGGCACTGGGCCTGCTCGCCTATTCCGAGGGAAAATACGGCGCCGCCGAGCGAACATTTTCTCGCGCCATTGAACTTCATTCGACGAGCTACTTCCCCTATTACTTTTCAGCGCAGGCGCGACTGCGGCATAACCGGCCCAGCGAGGACGACACGCCGGAGATCGCGGAGATGCTGGAAAAAGCCATTGCCATGAATCCGCAGTTCGCACCCGCCTATGCGGCCCTGGCGAGAGTGTACTCGTTGAGGAAAGAGACTCAGAAAAAGGCACTGGTTGCCGGGCGCAAGGCAGTCGAATTGGAACCCGGGAACTTAAGCAACGCAATCAATTTTGGTTATGTGCTCCTTACCGCAGAGATGATCAGCGACGCAAAGGCGTTCGCAGCCCGCATCGTGGACGCTGCCAAAACTCCGGAAGAAAAGGCAGAGGCGGAGCAATTGAGGAAGGAGGTGGAGAATCAGGAATCGTACGAAAAGGCAGTGGCCGAAGCGGCCGAGCGCGCCAAACGAGCCCAGGCCGAAGAGCTAGCTCTTAAAACTGCAGAGGGCGCGAATCCTACCGCTCCGGGTGAAGAGCCTGCAATCGCAGGTGGAGAGGCCTCCAAGCGGCACGCGGGACAAACGGAGTACGCCTCCGAAGGGAACATTTTCTCAGCCGAGTGCAATCCTGACTCACGTGGAATCGTGATATTGCGAGTGGGTAAGAGCACGCTACGCTTCTACTACGCAAAACTCTCCGACCTCTACATCGTGAGCACGGCCAAGGCGGATTCGGGAGAAGCGCCTCCCTGCAAAGCGTGGATCGGCCGGCGCGCGCGGCTGTACTTCTACCAGTCAAAGGACAAGCCCTTCATGGGTGAACTAGATACGATTCAATTTTTCTGATAGACGGTCTTACCGCCGACGACGGTGAGCAGAACCTCCGTCTTGAGGATATCTTTGGGTGCGACGGATGTCAGGTCCTGAGACAAGACGATAAAATCCGCAAATTCCCCAACTTTCAGCTCGCCCTTCTTTCCATCCATGAACTCCGCATAAGCGGAGCCCGAGGTGTAGGCGCTGATGCAGTCCGGCAACGGCAGCTTTTCTTGCGGAAGCCAACCATTCGGCGGACCGCCATCGAGGGCTTCGCGAGTGACACAAGCATAGAGTCCACGAAAAGGATTGATGGGCTCGACGTCGTAGTCGGTCCCGAAAGCAAGCCTCGCGCCGGCCTTCTGCAGCGAGTTCCAGGCATAAGCTCCGTTCACTCGGTCCGGTCCCAGGCGTTGGCCGGCCCAGCGCATGTCGTTCGTTGCATGCGAGGGCTGCATGGAGGCGATAACTTTCAAGGCGCCGAAGCGGGGCATATCTTCCGGGGCGACGACTTGCGCGTGCTCGATGCGGGCGCGGCGATCGCGTTGCGGGTTCAGCCGCACGAGCGATTCAAAGGTGTTCAGAGCGAGATGATTGGCGGCGTCCCCGATGGCATGAAAGGCCAGTTGGAAGCCCAAGCGATCGCGCTCGATGGCCATGGCCCTCAATTTGTCAGGCTCCATCCTGAGGATTCCGCGCGTCGAAGGATCATCGGAGTAAGGCGCAAGAAGCGCGGCCGTGTGCGTTCCCAGAGCACCGTCGAGAAAACCTTTTAACGCCCCCGTGCGCAGCCACGGGTCCGTCGTGCCTCCCTGCGCGCGCATGTTCTGGAGTTGGTCAGTGGGGAGCGCAAAGGGCAGCCATTCGGTGATACGCACGGTCAGCTTCTTTTCCTGCTTCAGGTCCGTATAGACCTGGAAATCCTCCCACGCAGAATTATCCTGCACCGAAGTGACGCCGTTGCGCGCCAATTCCTCGAGCACAAGTTCAATTCCCTTCCGGCGCTCGGCGTCGGAAGGATCGGGGATGCGCTGCGTGACCATTTCCGTGGCGCGCTCCTTCAGAATGCCGGTGGCCTCCCCGTCCTCGAAGCGCTCGATTTCGCCGCCTGGCGGATTGGGAGTGTCGGGGGTGATCTCTGCGTGCTTTAACGCCAGAGAGTTGACGACGGCAATGTGACCGGAAACGTGCTCGAGGTAGACGGGATTGATGGGCGCGGCCTGGTCGAGATCCGCGCGGCTAGGAAACCTCGGGTCGGCCCAGCGCGTCTGGTCCCAGCCGCTCCCCAGGATCCATTCACCGGTCTTGTGCCTGCCGGCCTCGGCTCGGATGAGCTTCTGGATTTCGGCGATGGAAGTTGCGGCGTTCAGGGCAACGGTGAGCTTGTCCCGGCCTGCCCCTCCCAAATGGACGTGAGCATCATTAAAGCCGGGCATCACGAAATTGCCCTTGAGTTGCAAGACCTCGTTCGAGCCGACGGCGCCACACTCGAGCAGGATTTGCGAGAGAGTGCCGATGCAAAGAATCTTCTCGTCGCGGATAGCCATCGCCTCCGCCCAAGGATGGCTGGGGTCGTTGGTGTATATCTTTCCGTGGACGTAATACGTGGTCGAATGGAGAGGCGGTGGGGGCGGTGGAGCCTGCGCCTTCGCGCTTAGGGCGAACAAGAGCAGTGCCGCAATCGCGACGGCCGAGAATGTACCAGCAAGAGACGCTTTGTTCATTTGCTTTTCTCCGGCGCCAATCCGGAAACACCTAGTAACGTGAGCAGAGCGCGCTTTAGCCCGACTTCCCTGCCCTCAGGCTCATACCATTCCTGAAGCGAGTGCGCACCGCCGCCATTCCCGCCCGCGCCGAGGGCAACCGCGTCAATGCCCATCGAGAGCGGGATGTTCGCGTCTGTGGAGGAACGTTCCAGGCGGGATTTGTTTCCCACAGCTTCATCCGCGGCACGCAAGGAGGCGAGCAGGGGTGAATCCGCGGGCGATTCCCCTCCCGGGCGGCTGCCAATGAGATGCAGAGTCCATTCGAGCTTGACACCCCCGCGCTCGCGGGCATTGTCCATTTCGTCGCGAACACCCGCAGCGATGGACTCGCGCAGCGCCGTTTCCATGCGGGCGATTTCGTCTTCGCTTTCGGAGCGCAGGTCCACTTTGAGTTTTGCTTCGTAGGGAATGGAGTTGACCGAGGTGCCGCCTTCCACCTGGCCGATATTGAACGTCGTGCGCGGAGTTGCCGGAACCCTGGTATTGATGAATCGGACGGAACCCCGAACCAGGGCATTGATCGGATTGGGCATGCCGAAATCGGACCAACTGTGCCCACCCGGCCCGGTGATTACCACTTCCAGCCGGCGCGAAGCCAACGCTTTCGTAGTGACGTGATCGATGCTCGAGCCATCGAGAACAATCACGGCGCGGAGCTTGGCACGAAAGGCATCGATGAGTGCGCGCATCCCGCGCAAGTTGCCTTCGCCTTCCTCGCCGACGTTTGCGGCAAAGAGAATCGTGCGCTGCGGCTTGATTTTTGCCGTATGAATCGCGCGTGCGAGCGCCAGCAATCCGGCAAGCCCAGTGCCGTTGTCGGAGATTCCCGGAGCAATCAGACGCTCCCGTTCCCGCTTGACGTGGATTTCGGTGTCCGCAGAGAAGACAGTGTCCAGATGCGCGGCGACAAGTACGACGTCGTTTTCGGTGGCGCCGCGCAGTTCGCCAATCACGTTCCCGATTGAATCCACAGACATGGACAAGCCTTCCGCGGCGAGAAGGCTTTTCACCGCTTCGGCGCGTTTCTCTTCATGAAAGGAAGGTGCGGGAATTTCCGTGAGACGAACCTGTTGCCCGGTAATCCAATCGAGATTCTTCTTGAACGAATCGAGCGCGTTCCGCACCTGCGGGTCTTCCATCAAGGAATCATGACGCGAGGACTTGGGGGAGGCGGGAGCGACCGAGGAGCGCATCGGCATAGCGAAAAGAATAGCGCAAAGCGCGATGCGTTTCACTGTCCCAAAAGACAGGCTTGCACTACAGGTTTTTGCACAATGTCTTTCCGCAGCCATCGAGGAGTTCAACAGGATTGTACAACACGCGCGGCGGAAGGGGCGGCAGTTGGAAACGATGAGTTTAGACCCGCGTATGAGGAGCGGTGCAAAGCGCCCGCAACTCGTCTTCCGTCAAGACGCGCGGAGACAGCTTGGCCGCCTCAAAGATGCGGTTAATGAGCTCGTCGCTTTCGGGAATTCCGTGGCGCGCCAGCCAGTAAATCACGTTGGATTTGCCGCTCATGGGGCCAATTTCGACGATCTGTTCCAAACCAAACAGATGAGCCGGGACACCGCTGTAGACGGCGTCTGCCAAGCCGCGGTCATGCTTGCGCAGGGCTTTGATGATCGCCGCCGCATGCACACCCGTGGCGGTGCGAAAGGCGTCTTTGCCGAAGACAGGGTAGTTGGGAGGGATCGTGATACGCGTGGCCTTGGCAATTTTTTCGCAATAAGCGCGGAGGAAGGTGAGGTCATTGTCGCGCAACCCCATCAGCCGGAGATTGACCAGTAACAATTCCAGGGGCGTGTTGCCGACACGCTCGCCGAGAGAGAGGGCTACGCCGTGAACCTGCCGCGCCCCGGCAGCAATCGCGGCGAACGAATTGGCGATGGAAAGGCCGCGGTCGCGATGACCGTGCCAGTCCACGCGGATGTTCTCACGGGACGGTTTCACCACTTTTTCGATGGCGAATTTCACGAGGTTGTACGCGCCCTCGGGCGTGGCGTGGCCCACGGTGTCACAAAGCACGATGGCGCGCGCGCCGCTGCGAATGGCCGAGGTGTACAGGCGCTGAATCGTTTCGGGGTCGGTGCGCACGGTGTCCTCGGTAACATACATTGAGGGCAAACCGTGCTCGACGGCGAACTTCACCGCCTTTTCGGTGGTGCGCTCGAGATAATCAACGGTCCAGTCCTCGACCACCCTGCGGATCGGGCTCGAGCCCACGAACGTGGCGGCCTCGATCGCAATTCCGGCGCGCTGCGAAATCTCCACGATTGGGCGAATGTCGGCTTCGACGGTGCGGGCGGCGCAGTTCGGCTTGATGCGCATGTGGCACCGGGCAATCTCCCGCGCCAGGGCTTCCACCTGTTGTGCGGCGCGCGGTCCGGCGCCAGGCAAGCCGAGGTTTACGGAATCGATTCCCAGCGCCTCCATCAAGTGAAGGATCTCGATTTTCTCTTCGAGGCTCGGGTCGTGAATGGAGGGATTTTGAAGGCCGTCGCGGAGGGTCTCGTCGTTAACTAATACCCGCGTGCCGGGAGAGATGGGAACTTCGCCAGCCAGATTCCAATCGTAAATCCACTCATTTTGGGACACGGCGGAGCGACCTCCCTGTCCGGTCAAGATTCCCAGCAAATCCAACGCTGGGCTTGGACCCAGCACATGCCGGCCTGAAGGCCGGCGCTACAACTGTTCTAATACCGAAGGGTATAGCTGTTCGGCTGCTGCTTGGGATCCGGACGATACAGCGTTTTGCAGAACTCGCAGCGGTAGATCTCCGCGTCCTTCCCAACGAGCTTCTCGATTTCCGCAGGATACTCGAACCAGCGCTTCAAGTGGCCGGCGCAAAGTTTCCCTTTCGCATCCTTTTCATCGCAGGAACGCTGCTTTGGCTTGCGCGTTTTAAGCTTGGGCAAAGCCGGCCTTTCTTCCGTGGCCGGGGCGGCGGATGTTTGTGGGGCAGTTGTGTTTTCCTCAGGCAAGAGTTCTCTCCCTCCCGCAGAAGTTAGAATCCATGATCTCGAAAGACGGTTTTCAGCGCCTGGCGCGCGTTTCGCAGGCGTGAAGCAATGCCCCCGCCAAACTCAAAGCGCAGAAAAGCGTCCGCGGCCTTCTCAAGGCCGGCACTATAACGATACCACCAGGGTTTTTCCATCCCCGGCAAGCGATCAACGTCCACGTATTTCAGATGGACCATTTCGAGCAGGCCCGCGCGGCCATGGGCGCGGCCCCAACCGCTCGCGCCGCAGCCGCCATGAGGGGCTTCAGCAATGGCAAAAGCGGAGATGAGGTCATTAACCATCACCGTGCTGGCGCGGAGGCGTCCAGCGATATCCCGGCCACGCGAGACATCGCGCGTCCAAACGCTCGCAGCGAGGGCAAACTCCGTGTCGTTCGCACGGCGGATTGCTTCTTCGGGGTCGCGGACAACTTGAATCGCGAGAATTGGGCCGAAAGTTTCGTCCCGGAAGAGCTGCATGGAGGAATCCACGCCGGTGATGACTGTGGGCTCGAAAAAGCCCGGGCCGAGGTCAGGCCGCGGGCGTCCACCGCAGAGCACTCTGGCGCCGCGCTGCACAGCGTCAGCAATCAATTCGTTCATGCGCTGCACGTGTTGCGGGCGAATGAGCGGCCCGATGTCGCTGAGGGGATCGCTTCCGGGGCCGAGGCGCAGCTTCTGGGTCCTTTCCACGCAGAGGCGAATGAATTCCTCGCTGACGGAGGATTCCACGAACAAGCGCTCGACAGACAAGCAGACTTGGCCGCAGTTGGTGTAACTGCCCCAGACGGCGGCGCTGGAGGCAACGTCCAGATCGGCATCGGAGAGCACCACCATAGCGTCTTTCCCGCCCAATTCGAGCACGCTGGGGATAAGGCGGCGCGCACAAGCTTCTGCCACATGGCGGCCGGTAGACACGCTGCCGGTAAAGAGGACCTTGTCGGGGCGAGCATCAATCAAGGCTTGACCTACATCCCCGCTTCCTTGCAAAAGCGTCACCAGCCCCTTGGGGAAGCCCGCGTCGAGGAAGAGCTTGGCGATCAGGGAACCACATTCCGGGGTGAAGTCGCTGGTCTTGCAGAGCACGGAGTTGCCCGCAGCGACGGCCGGGATGATCTGACTCATCGGGATGGCCAGGGGATAGTTCCACGAGCTGATAATTGCAAGCACGCCGAGCGGTTCATAGAGAAGCACGCCCGACTTCATTTTCGCGGCGGTGTTGTGGTGTGGAATTCTCTCCGGCCGGAGCAAGGCGGGACCGCGCTTGGCGAAATAGCCCGCGGTGTCAAGCGCGACGAAGATATCCGCAAATTTCGCCTCGACGCGCGGCTTTCCCGATTCGCGTACGATCGCGTCCACAAGGGCATCTTTCGATTCAAGGATTTTGCGCTTCAAAACGCCAATCCGCGCACAACGATCCTCAATTGGTACGCTGGCCCAAACGGACTGGACCTCTCGGGCTTTCAGGAGAAGCTGTGGCACCACCGAGGATGGTGTGCGCTCAAAGGTGGCAGAGACTTTGCCGGTGGCGGGGTCTATGGAAGGGAGGGCTTCCAGGATGAGCGGCGTCGCGGCCATAGGGCTGATTCTATCTGAACATCGGCGGGAGTTCACCTGACTGGGGGAGCGCGCCGTTGCCTTAACCGGGGCCGGGTGGGGTCACAGGCGGTATGCTAGTACTAAAGTACTGGTCCCAAAGACCAATTTGGGCGCAACTCTTCGCGACAATCAGGGTTTGAGTGGTTAAGCGGGCGGATCGAGTCCTCATCGGCCCGAAGCGGTTTCAGGCAACTCAACGCCAAGTGCGAACACAAACTAATTGGGAGGCCTCGCCCCTCCTCAGGAGAACAGAGATGAAGTTCGATATTTCGCGTCTCATGCTCGGTGTGGCTTCGGCTGCATTGGCTTTCGTTACCATCGGGTGCTCGTCCGGCGGTTACAGCTCCAACAATCAGAATCAGCAGCCGCAGAACGGCACTGTCGGCATACTCGTGAGCGATGACCCAACGGAAGACTGGGCAACAATTGGTGTGCGGGTGATGTCCATTTCGTTGACGCCACAGGGAGGCGGTAGCGACGTAACGGTGTTTACGGCCCCGAACCCGGCGCCGTACGTCAATTTGCTCCAGCTCGACCAGCTATCGGAGATTGTGGGCAACGTTTCGGTTCCCGTGGGGACATACACAGCGGCAACAGTCACCGTGAGCGGAAACCCGGGTGACGTCCTGCTGACAGCCTCGGCCGATCCGGAAACGGGTTTCGCGGCCGCAGCAGGTGCTACGATCCCTACCAACCAAATTCAGATTGTCGGCGCAAAAGGTAGCGCGGGCAGTCTGACCGTGCCGATCAAGGTGAAGCTCGAATCGCCCCTAGAGGTGACCGCCAACCAAAGCAACGCTTTGGACCTGGAATTTAACCTTGCGCATCCTGCGTTCATCGTGGCGCACGTGCCACCTTCTGGCGGGGGCACGACCATGTGGGCCGTGAACTTCAGCCCTTGCTTGAGGCATCGGCGGATTTTCGACCTCACGGGACTCCTTCTCCGCCATCATTACGGCACCGTGACCGCGGTATCGTCGGACAACACCACACTGACGTTCGACAAGGACTATCCGGTGTATCCGCCGACGAATCCGGAGACAGCCATCACGACATCCCAGACCTTGTCGGTCAAGGCGGACAACGCCAATGGGACGCTGTACTATGACTTGGACAACCCCAAGAACAACGCGCCGCTGAAGGACTTTGGCTCAATCGCGTCCAGCATCGTCAACAAGTACATCCGCGTGGCCGCCCGCTACCAAGTGGACGGGACGCTGGTGGCAGTGCGGATATGGGCCAGCAGTTCCTTCAACAGCGTATGGATCAGCCCCGAAGGGCACGTGCTTCACGTGAACACCGCGACCGACACGATCGTGGTGGACAACGAATTGGGCATCGGAGTCCCGCTGACCGTGGACGACAATACCCTGTTCTTCTTCCGCACTCCAGCGAATGCTCAGTCCGATTCCACCGCCATTGGCAAGGGCCCGGCGTTCCTGTCCAATCTTGAGCGCGGCTTCAAGGTCCATGCGAGCGTGGTCGATCCTCTTGCCAGCCAGTGGGTGGCCAGCTCGATTGACATCGAGATTGCGCGGTACGACGGCACAATCAGCGGAAGCAACCTGACGGACTTCACCTATACGCGCAATTTCCGCAACGCGAAGGACGATTACCAAGTGACGTTGCCGTACATCTCTTCGAGCACGGCGAACGGCCACGATCCTCAAACGGGCAATCCCATCATGGGATACAAGTGGTGGAATTTCACCTTCCCGACGGTTGTGGATAGCGGGACCAACGCCATCAGCGACTTTGCCACCGCCACCAATGGAGGTGTGACCTTCACTTGCGGGAGCGGGGCAAGCACAAGCTCGATCCAGATGCAGGCGGCAGGCGAGAGCTATGCCACCTGGAACGATCCGAACGCTCCTAATGCTTGGGCGGCACCGTGGACCGTGCTCACCCCGACAAGGATACCCGTTGGAACGGTCGCGGCAGGGTTCTCGAACGGCAGCCCGAACGCGACATTCACCATGAGCATCGCATGCCCCGACGGCTCCAAGAGCACTGCCGTGACGGTGGACCTGAACACGACTTCCGGCTCTGCTCCGCTGATTTACCAGATTGACTTCAGCGGCGGCATCTTCACGATCAGCCCCGTGGATGTCAGCACCACGGCGGGACAGACGACGCTCACAAACAACCTAGTGGCCAATACACCAGTCAAGGTGTATGGCATTCCGCAAGCGGACGGCACGATCAAGGACTATGTGCTGTTCTACTTCACGGGAGTGGCGCCGAATCCAGCGTTTGTCGTCAACTAATTTCTGACCCCTGAACAAATGCGCCGCCAGCGAGGGTGACCTTCTGGCGGCGCCCTTGTTTTTGGGCGCGTTCGGTACGGACCCGAACCGGGAGCTGCTCAGGAGAAATTGCTTCGCTCAGGGAGATTGAACGGCAGGGTCGCGTGTCCTTCTTCGTTGACTTCGCCGAGAGACAAACCTACGATGACCACTAAGGGGAAGTAGGAAGGGACAATCTCCGTGCCTGCGGAGGCACCAGGTCACAGTCCTCTCATTGGTCAAATCCTAGGCCACTACCGCATCCTTGAAAAGATCGGCGCCGGTGGGATGGGAGAGGTGTATCGGGCCCAGGATGAACACCTTGAACGCGAAGTGGCCATCAAAGTCCTGCCGCTTGGCACTCTGGCGGATGAATCATCCCGGCGCCGCTTTCGTCAGGAAGCCCTGGCGCTTTCGCGCCTGAACCATCCGAACATCGCCACGATCTACGACTTCGACACGCAGCAGGGGTTGGACTTTTTGGTCATGGAATACATTCCGGGCGTGACCCTGCGGGACAAACTCTCTCAAGGCTCATTCCCAGAAAAGCAAGTCGTCACGCTGGGCACGCAACTCGCCGAAGGCCTGTCCGCAGCCCATGAACATGGGGTGGTTCACCGGGATCTCAAACCCGGCAACCTCAAACTGACCCACGACGGACGCCTGAAGATATTGGACTTTGGTCTGGCCAAACTGCGTTCGGCAACCGCGGCGGGTCCCGCGACGGAGACTCTCACCGAGACGCATGCACTCGTCGGGACGCTGCCCTACATGGCTCCAGAGCAGATACTTGGCGGCGAGATTGACCAGCGCACCGACATTCACGCTACGGGGGCTGTGCTCTACGAGATGGCCACTGGACAACGGCCGTTCGCCAAGGTGGGGAGCTCAGAACTTGTTGCGGAGATCCTTCGCAGTTCCCCAACGCCAGCCAGCTGTGTCAATCCAAAGTTGTCTCCGGAACTGGAGAGGATTATCAGCAAGTGCCTGGAAAAAGAAATGGAGGAGCGCTTCCAGTCCGCAAAGGAATTGGCTCTGGATTTGCGGCGATTAACGCGAGACCGAGGGTCGGGCAGTGCTTCCAAGGAAGCCCCGGCATTGGCGTCATCGCATATTGTGC
>DASPTY010000110.1:0-2058 GCA_035623175.1 Candidatus Limnocylindrales bacterium
GACTGGTGGAAGAAAGAACTCGAAAAGCAGGGAAAATTTGTGGAGGCGCAGCGCGTCGTACAACGCACGATGTTCGACATCGAGATGATGCGCACGATCGGCTATTGCCATGGAATCGAGAACTACTCGCGGCACCTGAGCGGGCGGCTGCCTGGCGAAGCGCCGCCGACTCTGCTCGATTATGTGCCGCAGGACTATTTGCTGTTCGTGGACGAAGCGCACGCCACGATTCCGCAGGTGCGTGGGATGTTTCATGGCGACCGTTCGCGCAAGCAGACGCTCGTGGACTACGGCTTCCGCATGCCTTCCGCACTGGACAACCGGCCGCTCACGTTCGAGGAATTCGAGCACCGCATGAACCAGGTCATCTACGTCTCGGCCACACCTGGACCTTACGAATTGACGAAGGCCGGCGGGGTGGTCGTGGAACAAGTGATTCGGCCGACGGGCCTGGTCGACCCGGAAGTGGAAGTCCGTCCCGTGAAAGGACAAGTGGACGACTTGCTGGAGGAGATTCGCATTCGCGCGGAGAAGAATGAGCGCGTCCTGGTGACCACTCTGACCAAGCGCATGGCCGAAGACCTGAGCGAATACTTCAGCGAAATTGGCGTGCGCTGCCGATACCTGCATTCGGAGGTGGAAACACTCGACCGCATCAAGATTTTGCGCGATTTGCGCAAGGGCGAGTTCGACGTCCTCATTGGAATCAATCTCCTGCGCGAAGGGCTGGATTTGCCGGAAGTTTCGCTCGTGGCGATTCTCGACGCCGACAAAGAAGGTTATCTACGCAGCGCAACTTCGCTTATTCAGACCATCGGGCGCTGCGCGCGCCACATCGAAGGAAAAGCCATCCTCTATGCGGACGTGCGCACGAAATCCATGAATGAAGCGATCACGGAAACAAACCGTCGCCGAGCAAAACAGATGGCTTTCAACAAGGAGAACAACATCACCCCGCAATCGATCGTGAAGGGCGTGGACATGGAACTGGCGCACATCGTCGAGGCCGATTATGTGACCGTGCCTCTGGATATCGCTGCGCTGGATGCGGCTGCCACCTCAATCAAGTCCGAGCAACAACTTGCCGAGCTGCTTTCGCAGTTGGAGGCCCAAATGCGCGAGGCCGCGAAGAAATTTGAGTTTGAGAAGGCGGCGCAACTGCGTGACCGCATCAAATCCCTCAAGCAGCAGGACCTGGCGGGGTTGTTCGGAAAGGACCCACCGGAAGCGCCACCGGCTACAGCGTGAGCATCACACAACCCCGCGGCGGAGCTCCTCCAGCGGATAAAAGGTGTCGCGCCAGATGATGCCGCCTTGACGCAGCGTGATGACCGTCGAACGCAGGACCGCGTAGGCGAGGACAAGCGCCCCCAACGGCAGCGTCAGGCAATAAAGCGGCGGGACGCGCATCACCAAGTCCACGGCGAGATGGAAAGAAATTGCGATTAGAACAGCAACGGCTGCAAACCCACGAATCCAACCGTGGCCGAAAAAGAGCCCTGCAAATGGGAGAACATTCATCATAAACAAGGCGAGAATCTGCGCAGCCACCATGGGAACGCGGAACTGCGCTCCTGCAAAAAAGTTCTTTTCCACCCCGCGAACGAGATTGCCCAATCCCAAGTGCCAGGCGACAGAGACGTACTGCTGCGCCACAGCCACGCCCGAGCGGAGCCCGGCCATCTTCACCAACTTGCCGAGCTTCATGTCGTCAATGACCTCCATGGCCAGCCGGCGGTGTGTGCCGCACTTTTCGTAAGCATCGCGCCGTAGCATCTGAAATGCGCCCACACCCACGTAGGAACGCGAGTTTGGTTTGCTCACGTTGTAGGGATCAGTGGCAAGCTGAAAGCCCATGCCAAAGAAGGTGATGAGCACCGTGTCCCAGAAACCACTGCGCTCGACGTCGCCGAGTAGCGTGAGGTGGTCAAGATTGCGCTCGCGGAAACACGCCACCACGCGGCGCAGGGCCTCGCGCTGGAACTTCACGTCCGCATCGGTGAAGACCAGCAGCTCGCCGCTCGATGCTTCATAGCCCTTCTGCAGCGCGTGCGGTTT
>DASPTY010000111.1:0-2449 GCA_035623175.1 Candidatus Limnocylindrales bacterium
GGTCGGCGAAGATGAGGTCGACGGAAGATTCGGGGATGAGGGAGAGGAGTTCGAGGCAGTCACCCTGGTAGAGGCGGATGTGGTGTTTGGGGTCGTCGAAGACGGGAGGAGGGAGTTTGATGGGGGATTTGGTCATGGGGTGTTGATCAACTTTGGATCGTTGATCAGGTGGGAAACAGAGTCAAGGAGGGGAAATGTAGCGCCAAGCTGGCCGGGTGGTAGGTGAGGGTTTCCTCCTCACCTTGTCAGTCCGTCACCGCATTGTGGTGCATTCTGGTGCGCACCGGTGTATAATGAATCCATGAAGACTCAAAAGTCCACGCGGCAGAGCGTCACGCTCCCCGCAAAAACCGCCGCGCAAGTGCGCAACCTTGCCAAGACACGCAGGGTTAGCTCCAATCGCATGCTCGTCGAGCTTATCGAAAACGGCATCGAAGCCGAAAAGCGCAAGCAGCAGGAGTTCTTCGAATTGGCGGAGCGTTTTCGCAATGCCACTGACCCGGAAGAAGCCAAGCGCCTCGGCGAGGCCTTGGGCCGTATGGTATTTGGAGAATAATGCCCAAAATCTCGCGCTGGGCTGACCTGCCGCCCAACGTGCGCGAACACCTCGTCGAGCGCATGCGCGACCGGGCCATTTCTATCTCCGACCTCAATCAGCTTCGACTTTGGATCGAGTCACAACCCGAAGTGCCTGAAGGTAATTGGTACAAGGATTTCGGCAGTTTCAAGATTTGCGGCCACGGCAAATTCCCCAAGACCTTCCTGCTGAAAGGTCAACCCGCCAAAGGCCAAGCCCTCTGACCGTCGCCCTTCAGAACTCCTCCGGCCACTGAACACTCACCGCTGGCCACCGTCCGGGTTGACCCTTCCCGCCTCTCCCTCTACCATTCTTCTCAGGCGGCGTTCCCGCTCTTCCCGCCGTCTAACATTCATCATGCGCAAACTTTTCACTCTTCTTGGTTTCCTCCTCCTGGCCGCCTCGCTCCGCGCCCAAACCGTCGATGACATCGTTTCCAAATACGTCGAAGCCCGCGGCGGCCTCGCCAAAATCAAAGCCGTCAAAACCGAGCGCGTCAGCGGCACGATCACCTTCGGCGCCGACATCGGCGGCCCGTTCCGCTACGAGCGTAAGCGTCCCTTGATGATGCACATGGAAATCAGCATCAACGGCCAGGTGCTCATGCGCACCTACGACGGAAAATCCTCCGGCTGGACCTACAATCCTTTCACCGGCGACCTCACCGTCCAGCCCATGAGCAAGGAAGAACTGCGCAATGTCGTTGACGAAGCCGATTTCGACGGTCCCTTCATCGATTACAAAGCCAAAGGCAATAAGCTGGAGCTCATCGATAAGGAAGAGGTTGTCGGCAAGACCGCGTATAAGGTGAAGCTCATCAGCAACAGCGGCGATTTCAGCTATTTTTATTTCGATGCGGCCACCTATCTGATTCTTAAGTGGGAAGGCGAACGCAAACTCGGCGATAAAAGCGTTCCCTGGGAGACGTTCTTCCACGACTACCGCGAACAGGATGGCTTGAAGTACCCGTTCCTCATTGAGTCTGACGCGCCTGGCACCGAGCAAACCCAAAAAATTACCGCCGACAAAATTGAGGTAAATATCCCCATCGAAGATTCGCGCTTCGGCAAGCCTGCTCCTCCTGCGCCGCCGTCAAACGATACCCCTGCGCCCTCTGACACGCCCAAGCCCAACTAAAATCTAGCCCTGGCTTTTACTTGTCCCGGCCTGGTCGGGATTCCAGCGCTTTTCGCCAATCGCCGGAGGCGCGGGAGAAGTTAGCCCAGCGCACAAGCGCTGGGGACCCAAGCACCTGAATCGAAAGCGCCGTAGGCGCGATACAATTCTGCCGCCCTCGAACGCTATGAAATTAACGTCGAATCCATCCAATCCCAATCTCGGCCTCTGCGCCAACTGCCTTCACGCGCGCCTCATCACCTCCGAAAAGGGTTCGCAATTCCTCCTCTGCCAACTCTCCCAAACCGATCCGACCTTCTCGAAATATCCGCGCCTCCCCGTCCTCGCCTGTTCCGGCCACGTCCCAGAGCCGCCCGCCCCCTGACACGGCTCTCCCTCGTTACTTTCTGTGGTCTGTATGCTATAGTATACTCAACGCAGGGAGGCCCTCATGCTTGTCCTCTCCCCTTCTCGTGTCTCTCTCGGCTTGTCCGTCGGCTTGTTCCTCATCGCAGTTTCACTCTGCCTCCCTAGAACATCCCTCGCCGACTCGTTGAAAATTACGAGCACTCCTCCGAACGCGACCGTCGAACTCGATGGCGTTCCAGTCGGCACAACTCCGTTCGAGAAGAATTTCCCCGGCGGCTATTTCCACCGCACGCGCACCGCCTTCGGTGCGCGGCTTGAGCACGCGATGGTCGCTCGCGTTTCGCTCGTCGGTTACGCGACGCGGGAAATCGCCCTCACCGAAGGTCC
>DASPTY010000112.1:0-4141 GCA_035623175.1 Candidatus Limnocylindrales bacterium
GAAGTCGTAAATAAGTGGAGGGTCTGGGTCTCCTAGCAAATCGCCACGCTTATCCCCCTTGCGATCACCTACCTGTTCAGTGCACATAGGGAACGCGCATCACTGACGCTTTCCCTGTAAAATGAGTAAAGGCATGTCCACGCAGGTCCAACTCGATTCCCTGCCCGCGGCCGCCGAACCTCGGCCCGGCGTGGTCGCCGTGGCCATGTCCGGAGGCGTGGACTCGTCCACCGTTGCCGCTCTTCTCCTCCAGCAAGGCCGAACTATTGTTGGCCTCACCATGCAGCTATGGAATCAACGGCGCCTTCCGGAATTGCAGGGCGATGGGCCAGCGCAGCATCGGTGCTGCTCGCTGGATGATGTCTACGATGCGAAGCGCGTCGCGCAGCACTTGAGTTTCCCTCACTACGTCGTCAACTTCGAGGAGCAGTTCGAGGAGCGCGTGGTTCGCCCGTTTGTCGCTGAGTATCTCGCCGGGCGCACACCGATTGCGTGCACCAATTGCAATACGGACGTGAAGTTTGAGCCGCTTCTGCGCATGGCGCGGCAGATCGGGGCGGAGCGGCTAGCCACAGGCCATTACGCGCGCATCCGCAAAGACGAAAGCACAGGGCGCTACCAGTTACTTCGCGCCTGCGACGATTCCAAGGACCAGTCGTATTTTCTCTGGGGACTTACGCAAGAGCAGCTTTCGCGAAGCGAGTTCCCCCTCGGCGAGCTCACCAAGGAAGAAGTGCGGAAACTAGCGCGCGGCGCCGACTTGCCAGTGGCCGAAAAGCCCGAGAGCATGGAACTCTGCTTCGTTCCCAACGGGAACTACGTGCAATTCATCCACGCGTACTCGCGCGAAACCGGCAAGCCCCTCGATGACAAGGAAGGCGACATCGTCACCCAGGAAGGCAAGGTCATCGGCCGCCATACGGGCGTGCACAATTACACCATCGGTCAGCGCAAGGGACTCGGCTTCGCCGCCGGAAAACCCGTGTACGTCCTGGCCATCGATCCGGAAAAGAATCGAGTGATCGTTGGCGAGGACGGAGCACTTCGGGCAACGATGCTGGAGATTGTGAATGTGAACTGGGTTTCGATCGGTGAGCCGAATGCGCCGCTGCGCGCTCAGGTCAAGATCCGCCACAAGCATGAGCCCACGATGGCTACAGTGGAGGCGTTGCCCGGCCTATGCGCTCGCATCGTCTTTGATCAGCCACAGCGCGCGATCACTCCCGGCCAGGCAGCGGTTATTTATGACGGTGACGTTGTTCTGGCGGGCGGATGGATTAGGGGCAGTTAGTAATCCGTTGGATTGCGCAGAGACAAAAGCACCCATGCGCCGAGATGCGGAATAGGAGCAATCTGGAAGTCCGACTCCCTAGATGAACAGTTCGTCTTCCTGCTCAATTGCATCCCGCAGCGGGTCAGGCTCATGCCGCCTCGAGCGCAGCACATCCAGACCGATCTTGATCCCGTGCACGATTGCCGAGACTTTTTGCACCGGCCCCAGGAAACTGCGCTTCACCTGTGATCCGGCATCCTCGACAGCCTCAAGCGTCCCAGACAGAATCCTATCCGCGCGCACTAACTGCCCGCGCAAACGGTCCGCAGCTTCTGTGAACACTCTGTCCATCTTTTGCGCCTGCGCCCGCGCGAGATAGACAATGTGCGAAGCATCCTCGACCAGGTTCGAGATTCGCGGCTGCGTTTCATCGAGCAAAATCTGCGTCCGCGTGAGGATGGGCCCCATCCGCGAGTGCAGGTCGCTAATCATGCGGTTGATCGATTCCGTGGTGCGCTTCAGTTGCACAAATAGACCAATCAGAATGGCCACCTGGACGACAAGCGCGATGGCAGCCACGATGCTGAATATTGCGATCGTTAATTGCATTCACACCCTACCCTCTCCGCCGACTTCGCGGAAAACGCCAGGCACCCAGCACCACACCACCGTTCAGGACTTGGATTCGCGCAAGAACGCTTCCCGCCCCGCTTCCACCGCCGCCGCCAAGGACTCCCGTTTGCGAGAGGCCACATCCTTGCCGCGCTCGATCAGTTCATCCGCGCGTTCCCGGAGTTCGCGCGCCTTCTTCTGCGCGTAATCCTTACCCTCATCTGCGCGCTTGGCAAGGTATTCCCGCGTCTCTTCACCCGACTTCGGCGCAAACAAAACGCCCAAGAGTGCGCCAATGCCAACGCCAACAAGGAAAAAGCTGACTTTGGATCCCACATTATCGGCCATGACAACCTCCACGGAAACCGTAACATAGCGAGATTGCAGCCGCAACACACCGTAACCTGTAATAGATGGCTAAGCGGTTAGGCCTGCTCTAAAGTCTTACCGTAGTGTTCAACAATCTTTTCGGCGCTTTTGCGTGTTACTACCCTGCTCAACTCTTCCACCGAGGCTCGACGCAGATTCGCGATGCTGCCGTACCGCTGCAGCAGCCTCTCTGATGTTTTGGGGCCAATGCCAGGGATGTCCAGAAGCGCGGTTCGCGTCTGGCGGGCTCCGCGGCGTTGCCGATGAAAGGTCACAGCGAAGCGGTGGGTTTCGTCGCGGATTTGCTGAATCAGGTGCAAAACTGGCGAATGACGCTGCAGGATTACTGGCTCACTTTCCTGACCGAGCACATACAGGATTTCTTCTTTTTTCGCGATGCTTGCCATGGGCTGATTGATGATTTGAAGGGATTCGAGCGCTTGCGCAGCCGCGTGCAATTGGCCAAGTCCGCCATCAATGAGAATCAAGCCGGGCAATGTTTTTTGCTCTTCCTGAAGCCGCTTGTAGCGTCGCATCACGGTTTCGTGCATGCTCGCAAAATCGTCGTTTTCGCTGCGCACACGCCCTCCCGGGCCTGCTTGCCCGCGGACGATGAATTTCCGGTAATTGGATTTCTTCATCCTGCCGTTTTCCCAAACCACCATGGAAGCAACTGTATCTGTTCCCTGAATGTGCGAAATGTCGAAGCTCTCGATGCGTTTTGGCTCCTCGGGCAAGTTCAACGCATTCTGCAATGCTTCACCGATTGCTTTGGACGTCGGCTTCAGCACTCGGAAACGCTGCTCGAAGGAGTGCTTCGCGTTGCTTTCGACAAGGTCCAGGATGGCACGCTTGCTGCCTCGCTGGGGCGTGAAGATTTCCACTTTATGACCGACCCTATCCGCAAGTGTTTCTTCCAGCAGTTCGCGGTCTTCAAAATCAATGGGAACGTGAACCAGCCTCGGCAAGTATTGCGCTTCCAGATAAAGCTGTTTGAGCAGCGAGGGCACAAATTCGTGGGGATCGAACTCCTCCAGTTCTTCCCAATAGAATTCGCGCCGGTCAACAATCCGGCCTCCGCGCAAGTGGAACACGTTCGCCGCCACGAGCGGCGGTTCGGCGTAATAACCAACCACGTCGGTATCGTCACCCTGCGCCGCTGCGATCCTTTGGCGTTCTTCGATGTCTTCGAGCGTGCGGAGTAAATCGCGGAACGCTGCCGCTTCCTCGAACCGTTCTTTCTCCGCGGCGGCCATCATGCGCTCTTCGATGCTCTTCATCAGGTCGTGGCGGCGCCCATCGAGGAACATGCGCACGTCCCGCACGGCTTCGGCATAGTGATCGTCCGTGGTGAGTCCCGCCACACACGGCCCCAGGCAGCGCTTGATGTAGAACTGGAGGCAGGGGCGTGGATGCGATTTCGTCAAATCCACAAAGCAAGACGGGACGAGAAAGCGCTTGTGGACAAAGTGGAGAATCCGCCGCGCCAGGCCAGCGGGAAAATAGGGGCCGAAATAGAGCGCGCCGTCGTTCTTCACTTTTCGCGTGAAATAGACGCGCGGATACTTTTCCCCCAGGGTGAGCTTGATGTAGGGATAGGTCTTGTCGTCGCGGAGAACGACGTTGAATTTCGGCTGGTATTGCTTGATAAGGTTGTGCTCGAGCGCCAGTGCCTCACGTTCGTTATCTACCACGATGGTTTCGAGGTCGGCGATCTCCCGCGCCAGCGAGCCGGTCTTGGCATCCACCCGGCGGGACTCGAGGAAGTAGGAGCGAACGCGGTTGCGCAGGGAGCGGGCTTTGCCGACGTAGATGACTTTGCTGGTGGCGTCTTTGAAGAGGTAGACGCCTGGCGATTCGGGGAGGGCTGCGGCTTTTTCGCGGGGT
>DASPTY010000113.1:0-69546 GCA_035623175.1 Candidatus Limnocylindrales bacterium
CGTGCTGATGCCGCTGATCAACGAAGCAGCGTACGTGGTGATGGAAGGAGTGGCCACGCCGGAAGCGGTGGACGCGGTGATGAAGCTGGGAATGAATCACCCCATGGGGCCGCTAGAGCTGGCGGATTTTATCGGGCTGGACGTGTGCGTGGACATCATGCACGTGCTGCAGGAAGGGCTGGGCGACCCGAAGTATCGCGCGTGCCCGCTGCTGAAGAAGTATGTCGCGGCGGGGTGGTTGGGGAGAAAATCGGGGCGCGGGTTCTATACTTATACGTAGTCATTCGCATAGAGGGATCTGTCAGTACGTGACGTACAAGGGGAATGAAGCACCCTAGAGGAGCGTTCCGGGTGGATCTCCTGAGAGAGTGGGCCGATTGGAAAGCCTCCGAGCCTCCGTTTGTTCTCGAGTCTGACCAAGGTGTGTTAGGCCAGGCGCGCAACGACCGAGTAGTTACAATCCGCAGTTGGCGGGACGCCTTTAGGGCGGCGGATTTCTGTGAACCCCAGGATCACCGGCTTCATCTTGGTCTCCTTCCGAAGCCATTCCTCGGCGACCTGCGTCGCGCATCAATCTATGTACTCTTGCTCAACCCAGGTGTCGGGCCTCATGACTACTACGGTGAGTATGAAGTCGCGAAGTTCCGCCGCGCCTTACTGGCAAACTTGAGGCAAGAGTTCGAGCTAGGTTCGCCTCCATTCCTATTTCTAGACCCTCAGTATTCATGGCACGGCGGCTTTGGTTGGTGGAACGGGAAGCTGGCTGGTGTCATTGCAGCTCTTGCCTACACTTGGGCCGTGCCTTTCGCTGAGGCGAGAACCCGATTGGCACGAGAACTCGCGAGCATTGAGCTTGTGGCATACAATAGCCCGAGTTTTCGGGATGGAGGCCGTTGGATTCAGCGACTCCAATCTGTCGCTCTTGCGCAGACATTCGTGCACGATACTGTCTTACCAAAAGTCAGGAGTGGCAAAGCTATCGTGATCGCGGCTCGCCGAGCGGAAGCGTGGAATTTGCCCAATCACCGCGCGATTATCCGTTACAGTCCTCAAGAAGCCCGCGCAGCCCATCTTTCGCCCAAGAGCCGGGGTGGGAGTGAGATTCTACGGCACCTAGGGCGTCGGGTGTGAAGGCAAAGAATAAGCAAATAATAGCATTTGCTTTTTCTTCGCCCCTGTGGTACTTTGCCTCTTGCCGGTTTTCAACAGGCGGCCCATGAGCGACCCGCGGAGCGGTATTCCGAGCTGCATCGAACATGAGAGACTCGCTGTAGTGGATGCCGACCTAAAGGTCGGCGCTACAGTGCGCACCCGCGGGCGGTACCTGGGACGGTTGCGGCGGCTAAGCCGGGCAGAGCTGGCCCGGCTGATCGACCACGACCTGGAGCATGGGTGCAGCCGTTGAAGGCATGTTGTAGCGCTGGGCTTCAGCCCAGCAGATGCCGGCCTGAAGGCCGGCGCTACAGGAGTAACGCCGCGGGAGAAGGGCCGGCGGCGGAGAAAGGCGAGCGGGAGAATAGGGCTAGCAATCTCAAGTACGAAGTGGTAATATTCCACTATCGTAAAGTAAGAAGGAGCGGCGCGGGTCCCGGCGCCGACCTGGAGAGAGCGAAGTCCGCAGCCCGATCGAAGGATTCCTAATTTCCTCCACCGAGGTGAGAAATGGCAGATGAACGGGCGAAGCTGTTGGAAGCGGCAATCTCGCAGATCGAGAAATCCTATGGCAAGGGCTCGATCATGCGGTTAGGCAGCAAAGACGTGCTGGTGCCGGTGAACGTGATTCCGTCGGGATGCTTGTCGCTGGATGCGGCGCTGGGAGTGGGCGGATTTCCGCGAGGGCGCGTGATCGAAGTGTACGGTCCGGAATCGGGCGGTAAGACCACGTTGACGTTGCACGTGATTGCCGAGGCGCAGAAGCTGGGCGGGCAAGCCGCGTTCATTGACGCGGAACATGCGCTGGATCCGGCGTACGCGCGGAAGCTGGGCGTGGACGTGGACAATTTGCTGGTGTCGCAGCCGGACAACGGCGAGCAGGCGCTGGAAATCGCGGAGACGCTGATTCGCTCGGGCGGCGTGGACGTGGTGGTGGTGGACTCGGTGGCGGCGTTGGTGCCGAAGGCGGAACTGGAAGGCGAAATGGGCGAGCCGCAGATGGGGTTGCAGGCGCGGCTGATGTCGCAGGCACTGCGGAAGTTGACGGCGATTGTGTCGAAGTCGAAGACCTGCCTGATTTTCATCAACCAGATACGCGAAAAGATTGGCGTGATGTTCGGTAACCCGGAAACGACCACGGGCGGGCGCGCGCTGAAGTTTTACGCTTCAATGCGCGTGGACATTCGGCGGATACAGGCAATTAAGGAAGGTGACCGAGTGGTGGGCTCGCGAACGCGCGCGAAGGTCGTGAAGAATAAAGTGGCGGCACCGTTCCGCGAGGCGGAGTTTGACATTCTCTATGGCGAGGGAATTTCGGGCGAAGGCGACTTGCTGGACCTCGGCGTGGAGAAGGGCGTAATCGAGAAAAGCGGGACGTGGTTGAGCTTCGGCGGAGAACGCATGGGGCAGGGGCGCGAGAACGCGCGCGTGTTCTTGAAAGAAAACAAGGACATCCGCGACAAAATTGAGCACGTTTTGCGCAAGAAGCTGGAGATTCCGGAGCCTGGGCAGAACTCGACGGCATCGGGAGCAAACGGCCATGCGTCGGGCTCGACCGAGAAGCCGCCGATCAAGGCGGCGGCCGCGGCGGCTGGCGCGGACGCCAAAGCGAGGCCGGGACGCTAGAGAAAGATTTTCTTTCGAAGGAAGAGAGCGGGCGGGGCGGGGAAGGGTGACCCCGCCCGTTTCTTTTTGGAGGATGCTGCAAGCGTTCTTCGAGTGCTTCTTGAGTTTCTCCCAACCAAACACCACGCGGGCTGAAGCCTACGTACGCCAGCCGGTGCACGAAAATCTTCGGTATCCTGCAGCTTGAATAGTGGCTGCCACAGGGAAATTATGCGGAGGCGAGGGAACACTTCCATTTCACTCCCAAAGCTGGCTTTGAACTTCCGCAGATCGAGCAATTCCGGCAATTGCTGAGGGAACGCGCCCCCCCGGCCTTGAGGCCAGTGGGCTGTCCAGAGGGGCGAAGCGCCGTACAGGTTTCAAAACAAAGCACATAGGGGCGTACTGGGTCCACTTAACTATTGTCAAGAATTCGCGCAAAGACATAAATTGGTGTCTCAGAATGCTACGGGCCCGAGAGTTGGAGATGAGAGCGGGCGCGAGAGACAGAAGTAAGTGCTTTGGAATGTGGCATCGAGGCATGTGGTTGCAGGAATGCTATCGAGGAACAAGAGTTGACCTCGGAAGAGTGATTAGGATAAATTCGCACAAAGCCATCCTAGAACTACTGAGAGTCACTCCGGGGCAGGGGCGGAATGAATAAGACTTGGGGGAAAACCTTCGCTGCGGCGTTGCTGATTGCGACGCTTGCTGTGCCATTGCCGGCGGCGGAGCCCGGCGCGAAGGCGATTGTCAGCAACTCGACTCAAGCGAAATCCAAGTCGAAATCGAAGAAGCATTTGGCGCCTTCGCGGTATCGCGGATTTGCGCCGACCTATGCGGACTCGGTCAGCGCGGACGATCCTACGTATGACGATCCCGTTGTGCGCGCGGCGGCGGTGGACGCGCTGGGGCGTTACAACGGCTCGGTTGTGGCAGTGGATCCGAGAACGGGGCGGATTCTGACGGTCGTCAACCAGAAGATTGCGTTTAGTGATGGATACACTCCCTGCTCGACGATCAAGCCCACCATTGCGATAGCGGCGCTGGAAGAAAACGTCATCAGCGACGACACCATGCTGAAGGTGGGCCGCCGCAAGTACATGAATTTGACCGACGCGCTGGCGCACTCGAATAACGTGTTTTTCGAGGAGTTGGGGCGGCGCATGGGATTCGACACCGTATCGAGGTACGGGCGGCTGATGGGGCTTGGCGAACTGGCAGGGTACAACTTGCCGGACGAGCATCCAGGGGCGTTCCCGACGCAGCCTCCTGCGTACGGCGGAGTGGCGCGGATGTCGAGCTTCGGCGAAGGGATTCTGATCACGCCGCTGCAGCTCGCGGCAATCGCGGCGGCATTTGCGAATGGCGGGACATTGTATTACTTGCAGTATCCGCACTCACAGGCAGAGGCGGAGAATTTCGCGCCCAAGGTAAAGCGCGAATTGAATATCTCAAATGTTCTGCCGGAACTGCGGGAGGGAATGCTGGCGGCGGTGCTGTATGGCACGGGACGGCTGAGCTACGATGCGGGCGGCGACGAGACGCCGATTGGCAAGACCGGGACGTGCGACGACCACGTCAATCCGTCGCGCATCGGCTGGTTCGTGAGCTACGCGGACGAGACCAATCCGAAGATTGCGCTGGCTGTGCTGCTGCGCGGGAACACGCGCCGAGTGAAGGGGCCGACGGCGGCACAGGTAGCCGGCGGAATCTACAGAAGGCTGCGGCAGCAGAACTACTTCTCAGAGACGGCGAAGCAAGTGATGGCGCCGAGCGAAGCCACAGGCAAGTAGGGCAATTCAAAAGAAGACTGAGTGTAAGAGTGCAAAAGTATAAGAGTGCAAAAGTGCGCTCTTACGGCTTCAAACCGTTCAACTGCCTGATTCCTTTAAAGGACGGGTGCGCGATGCGGGCGGGCCTTGATGTGGACACTGACAACGGGTTCGCTGACGTGGCGCAGGGCATCAAAGCAGGAATCGCAGAGTTCCAGGCAGAGCTGGTCTTCACTTTTTGCATGGAAAGTGCGGTGGCATTCAAAACAGGTGGAATATTCCGGAAGCTGGCGTTGTTCGCGGGCGTGAATTTCGGGATGAACTTCGAGCTCGATCATAAACTCCCCCGGCGAAGAATGGGCACGAAGCGTGCCACATCGAGGTTTCAGGAAACATTGAATTGACACGACTTAATGCGCACGTAAGAAGGGCAGTGGGTGATTTGGCACAAAACCTCTGCGAGAATTCGCGTAGGCCATGGTGGAGGATTGGGCGCATCAGCCTGACAAAGATTTGACGCGGGGCGCGCTTTGGGACAAAAGAGAAGCGTAAGGTATTCCAATTCGTTTCCAGGGTGACGGTTCGCCTAAGGAACCGTCAAATAGCGGAAAGCGTTCGGGGGAAAACTTGAGCCGCGGATTTCTTTGGGTCTTGGGAGTTGTGATGGCGTGTGCGGGGTTCGTGGGCGGCTATGTTGTACGCCGAGCGTTGGAGGTGCAGCGGGAATTCGAGGGCCAGGTCGCGCAGGCGCACGCAGAGGCGGACCGCATTCGCAGGGAAGTGATCCTGCCGACTTCGAAGCAAATGCACTCCGGCGAGAACTTTGCCGGTGCGCTCGAGGAATTCGGGTTGAGCCCGGAAGAAGCGAACGAAGCAACGGTGGCGGCACAACGCGCGTTCAATTTGCGGCAATTGCGCGCGGGAAACACGATTGCCGTGGGGAGGTCGGTTTACGGCGACTTGCGGCAAATCGACTACAAAATAGACGCGGACCGGATGTTGCACATTGTTCCGGCGACGGCAGGATTTTCGGCGGAGGTGAAGGAGATTCCTTCGCACGTGGACATTGAGGCGGTGAACGGGCGGCTGGAGGATTCACTGTTCAACGCGGTCGAGGATGCGGGCGAATCGCCGGAAGTGGCGTTGCGACTGGCGCAGATTTTCGGCTACGATCTGGATTTCTACACCGATCCGCGAAAGGGCGACACGTTTTGCGTGGTGATGGAAAAGAAGAAGTATGCGAGCGGGGAGACCGCGGGTTACGGACGGATTCTTGTCGCGGAATACGCCAACGGCGGGAAGAAATATCAGGCGCTGCTATTCCACGATGACCAGGGACGCCCGGCATATTATTCGGCGGATGGGAAATCGCTGCAAAAGGCGTTCCTGAGGTCGCCGCTGAAATTCTCGGCGCCGGTGACGTCGCACTTCAGCAAGGCGAGGTTTCACCCTATTTTGAAAACGACACGGGCGCACCTGGGAACGGATTACGGCGCTCCAGTGGGAACGCCGGTGCAGACGATTGGCAGCGGGCGAGTGGAGTTCGCGGGGCGCAAGGGCAGCGACGGAAACATGGTGAAAATCAGGCACGCGCAGGGGTACGAGACCATGTACCTGCACCTGTCCAAGATTTTTGTTCACCAGGGCGAGCACGTCGAGATTGGAAAGACGATCGGACTCGTTGGCATGACAGGATTGGCCACAGGGCCACACTTGGATTTCCGGATTGAGCAGAAGGGACAGTTCCTGAATTTTGAGAGACTGGGGCTGCCGCCCATGGAGCCCGTTTCAAAGAAGAATTGGGCGGAGTTTGCGCAGGTGCGGGAAAAATGGCTGCCGGCGCTGGGGCATGGAGAATCATTGCAGGCAGAGGACGCGCAAGCTGGAAGCGCGACGCACTAGACTCCGCGATTCACTCGGTCATTGCACCCGGACGGTAGCAGTTTTATTCCCTTCAATAGCGCCCTTGGTGCAACCACGCCCTTACTTCGGCTTCGACCGAGAAGGCGTGCTCGGGATTTGCGGCGAACCTGCTGCCCAGGGCGAACGCTTGGGCTCTCAGAGGGATCAGGGAATATGACCGCGTGCGTACCACGCCGCGCACCATGAACTCCGAGTACGCCTGCGCCCCCAGGATGTGTATCTGTGCGCCATGCACCAGAGCCTGAAACAACTCCCGGTCGGTGATGCGGTCGTTGAAGACAATGAGGTCGAGATAAGCGACGGAGGCTTTGTGCGGCAGGGACGGCAGATCCAGCTCGCCGAATCCATGGTCTTCCTCGTAGAACCACGGATTTTTCAGACGACTCCCCGACAGTGCTACCACACGTACCTTGGACAATAGCTCCTGAGAAAAATAACGTCCAAAACGTGCTCTCGCCGCATCGTTGAGGCCGCGACCCTGCGACCAATAGTGGTCCCTCTGCACTTTTAGATAGGCCAAAAGGCGTAGACTTGCTACCTGCATCAATGCCTGGGGAAGCGTACCGGAATCCTCCGCCGGATCTTTTTTGGTCACTTCGTGGACCGCAGGATTCGCCGGCCCTCTTGACGTATCGGTCGGGGTCCTGCGGGACGCTCCTCCATGAGCCTCCGCCGGGTTCAACCACCGGTCCGGATCGCCGTCGTTGAACGGGCGGGTGGACATCCGTTGGGGCCTGGTGGGCGAGCCCGTGGATTGTCGTTCCATTAGGCCGAGTCTGCGCTCAGAGGTTCTATTGCGTTTCGGCCAGTTCGAATCGTTGCGGTAAGACACACTCAACTCCTGTTGCAAGCCAGCTAACGGCTGAGATAGAGGTGAAGCGTAATACTTAAACACTGTTTCTTTAACGCTGTATGTGTAAATATTCTATTTTTACGAGGGTATTGTGTCAACCAGAAAAATGTCTCAGACAGGCAGTTTTCCACACATAAATCGGTTTATCTAACAGAAAGACCAGGCTATCAAACAGCCAAGTCGCCGATTGACATCCGGCGCTTATTAGTGTTAATTGTACGAGGTATAAGTAATTCATGGGAGGCGAGAGTGCCACCAAAGTTCGATCCTGAGACGGAGAGGCGCATATTAAAGGCGGCCGCGCGGCTCTGGCGCACTCGCGGCGAGCGTGGCTTGACTTTGCGGGCAGTGGCGCGCGAGGCGGGAACATCCACACCAACGGTCTATAAGCGGTTCCGGGACAAGCAGGCCCTTCGGCTTGCCCTTGCCCGGGAGTTTTTCGCGCAATTATTGGAGGAGTGCCTGTCCTCTGCGACTCTCGAAGAGGCTTACCGGCGCTACCTGCGGTACGCTGAAGAGCACCCGAACGAGTACCGGCTTCTGTGGGACTTGTGGACCGAGGTGTTTCGTCCTGAGTCACCTAGACCGTTCCGTCGGTGGGTGCTCTCGCAACTGGCCAGTCGCCACGGCGGGAAGCCCGAAGACTACACGGCGGTGTTCTTTGCGCTCATCTTCTTAACGCACGGCGCATCCATGCTTGTCACTGTCCCCGGCGATGAGGAGGACCGTGAGGTGGTCCACAAGTATTTCCCCAGGATCGTGGATGCCATCCTTGTTCACCCCGAGTTCTTGCTGGAAACGACTCCCCGAGCCACAAATTAATGCCCTAACCAGAAAGATGCGCGCTAAGGCGAGGCGCAGATTGGTGACTTCCGACAAGGACTTGTCGCAGGTTGTCATGCGTTTTCCTCAAAACCGGGCTCAGGCTCCGGGAGCTTGTCGCCATCGCGGGAAACCCAAACATAGAGAGTCGGCAAAAGGAAGATGCTCATGACCAAATCGGAGATGAGGCCGCCGACGATGACGATCGCGAAGGGCCGCTGCGAGTCCGAACCAATGGCATGCGACATGGCGGCGGGCAAGAGGCCGAAGGTGGCGACGAGCATGGTCATCATGATCGGACGAAGACGAAGCACGGCGCCCTCGATGGCCGATTGTTCAATCGAGTGGCCCTTGACGCGCAATTGATTGATGTACTCAAGCATGATCACGCCGGTTTGCACGGAGACGCCGAAGAGGGCGAGGAAACCGACGCCGGAGGAGACGCTGAAGTGCGTGCCGGTGGCCAGGAGGGCCAGGAGGCCGCCGATGGGCGCGAGCGCAAGATTGGCCAGGATCAGCAAAGCCCATTTGAGCGAGCGGAACATCAGGTAGAGGATAAGAAAAATCAGGAGCACCGTGAGAGGCACGATGACGAGAAGACGCTCTTCGGCGCGGCGTTCGCTTTCGTATTCTCCTTCCCAGTCAATGCGATAACCGCGCGGCAGTTGCACTTGCCTGCTTACTTTGTTGATGGCTTCTTCGACAGCGCCGCCAAGGTCCCGGCCGCGCACGCTGTACTTAATGGCGATATAGCGCTGATTGGCCTCGCGATAGATTTCCGAGGCACCATCGCGCTCTTCGATTTTGCAGAGTTGCGCGAGAGAGACGCGTTCGCCGGCGGGAGAGAGGAGGCGAATATTTTCGATGGCTTCCCGGCTGCTGCGATAGGGAGGGAGATAACGGAGGACGAGGTCATAGCGTTGTTCGCCTTGAAGAACCTGGGTGAGAGCCGTGCCGCCGATGGCGGTCTGCACGGCGTCCTGAACGTCGGCGACGTTGATCTGGTAGCGAGAAGCGCGTTGGCGGTCCACCTCGATGTTGATGTTGGGCTGGCCTAACACACGGAAGACTCCGAGGTCTTCGATGCCCTTGACCTGGCGCATGACGTTGACAATCTGATCCGCCTTGTCTTCAAGAACCTTCAGATCGTCGCCATAAACCTTCGTAGCCAGCTCTCCTTTCACGCCACTCACGGCCTCTTCCATGTTGTCGGCGATGGGCTGGGAGAAATTCCAGAGAATACCGGGAGTATTCTCGAGTTCGTGCTGCATGGCGGCAATCAGAAGTTCCTTGTCCTCATGGAAGATCGAGCGCCACTGTTCCTTGGGCTTCAGGTCAACAAAATATTCCGTGTTGAAGAAGCCCGTGGTGTCGGTGCCGTCATCGGGGCGCCCGACCTGGCTCGTGCATCTGGTAACTTCGGGAAAGGAGCAGAGCAGAACGCGAGTTTCATTGGCGATGCGCGTACCCTCGCTGGGGCCGGTGCTGGGGGCAAGAGTGCCGCGCACCCAGAGAGCGCCCTCATCCAAGTGGGGAAGGAATTCCGAACCGATGACGCCGCTGACCGTGAGCCAGATGGCGGCGAGAGTGGCGAGAGCTGCGGCGCCAACGGTGACGGCTCGGTGTTCGATCGCCCATTTCACAGCCGCGCGGTAGACCTTCTTCAGGAATTCCATCACGGGGTTGTGCCACTCGCGGGCGCCCGTGCGAAAGAAGAAGCTGGAAAGAACCGGGGCGACGAGCATGGAGAAGAGCAAAGCCCCCAAGAGGGCAAAGGCCACGGTCCAGGCCATCGGCTTGAACAGGCGCCCTTCGACCCGCTGCAGGGTAAAGATAGGGAGATAGGCGGTGATGATAATGGCGATGGCGTAGAAGACGGGCCGCTGGACTTCGTGGGCGGCATCGCGAATGCGTTCCATGGGCGTTTTGAAGGAAGCTTCAGGGTGGCTGAGGTGGCGGATGGTATTCTCTACCATAACGACAGCGCCATCCACGACCATGCCGAAATCCAAAGCGCCGAGGGAGAGAAGGTTCGCGGGAATGCCCCTGAGCTTGAGGCAAGTGGCGGCGAACAAGAGAGAGAAGGGAATGGTCAGGGCGACGATGATCGCGCCGCGGACGTTTCCGAGGAAAAGAAAGAGAATGACAACGACGAGGAGGATGCCTTCGGTGAGGTTGTGGAGGACGGTATGAGTGGTGAAGTGGAGGAGATCGCTGCGGTCAATGAAGGGAACGACTTTGACGCCTGGAGGCAAGACGTAGTTGTTGAGTTGGTCCACTTTGTCGTGAATGCCTTTGAGGACGGCCTCGGCATCGGCCCCTTTGCGTAGAAGGACAATGCCGGAACAGACGTCGTCGTTATCAACGACGACACCATTTTCGCGATGGATGGCGCGGCCAAACTGGCCCAGACGGATTTTCGGTCCCTGGGCGACGACCGCGATGTCCTTGACACGAAGCGGCGCACCAGACTTCGTGAGCAAGACGGTATTCTCGATGTCGGAGACATTGCGGACCAAGCCGACTTCGCGGATGTTGATCTGCTGGAGTCCTGCCTCGATAAAACTGCCGCCGGCGTTGGCGTTGTTATTGGTGAGTTGCTGCTCGACCTGGGCGAGACTAAGTCCGTAGGAAACCAGTTTGTTCGGGTCGACGCGCACCTGATATTCGCGGGTAGGCCCGCCGAAACTAGCTACATCAACGACGTTGGGGACGGCCTTGAAGTTCTTCTCGATGACCCAGTCCTCGATGGACTTGAGATCCATCACGTCGTAGTTGGGATTGGTGCTCTTTAGAGTGAAGAAATAGATTTGCCCCACGGGGCTCCAGTCCGTGCCCATCTGTGGTACTACCCCTGTCGGGAGGGTGACCTGAGAGAGGCGTTCGAGGACGCGCTCGCGATTCCAGGCATTTTCCTCTTCATCATCGAAAATCAGCTTGAGATCGGAGAGACCGAAGAGAGAAAAAGAACGCAGGTGGGTGACGTGGGGAATGCCGTTCATGACGGTTTCGAGAGGAATAGTGACCTGCTGCTCAATCTGCTCGGCGGAGATGCCGGGCCATTGCGTGATGATCTCGACATAGTTGTCGGCGACGTCGGGATAGGCCTCCACAGGAAGTTGATGGAAGGAGAGAGCGCCCCAGAGGATCAAGACAATGGCCACGGACAGGACAACCAGGCGGTTGTTGAGGGCAAAATCGAGAACATTGCGAATCATAAAATTCCACCTTGTAAAGACTTGGAACGCCGCGCGCGGACAGGCCGACGCGGTGGTTTAGGGACGCTCACGCAGCGCGGAGGCGAACCGCGGCCGGGGCACGAGAGCGATCAGGTTGTGAATTGTGGATAGAAGGCGAGCGGGAACGCGGCTGCCCGCTTGCGCACTAGCTGAATTCAGATTTTGTACGTCAGCAGGCGGAGTTACTCGGAGGGAGGGGCGCGGGAAGGATGGGAAATTAGAACCGGAACGAGAAAATGTGAGCACTCCGTCGCGGGAGTGGCGCGAGCAGGGAGACCGAGATACGGCAAGCGTGCGACTGCCAGGCATGCCGCCGGGGGCGACTGCGAAGGAACGGCGAGCAAGCCGTGCTCGGCGGGAAGAGTGGAAGTCCAGTTGAAGCTTGAGTCGCTGAAAGCTTCGGGGAAGGCATCGGGGTCAAGCAGTGAGAAGCCGCCGTGACCGTCGTTCAGCAAGATGGCTACCGGCTGATTGCGCCAGGAGGACGTGAGAACAAGGTCTAGAAAGCGGTCGCCGTTCACATCGCGGGCGGCGATTTGAAGCCCACCTGTTGGAGCAACGACGCGGATGGATCGGGAGCCGGCGGCGGTGAGTTGAAGTTGAACCCAGTAATCGGTAAACGAACTGTCGCCGCGCCCGGTCTGAACGACGGCCAAATCGGGGCGAAGGTCGCCATCCAAATCTGAAAAGGCGAAGGGCAGGCCGGACGCAGGCGCGTGAACGGGCGCTTGTTGCGCATTCGCGCATGGAGCCACGGCCAGCAGGGCGCCGATCACAAAAGAAAGAAACAAAGATTTGGCCAGTTGTGCCGCAAGGGGGGAAAGCTCGCGGCGGGGAGGAAGAATGGCGAAGAAGCGGCTGGAGCGATTCACAATCAGTCCTCTTCTAGAGGTATTGACGATACCATCCTGAGAGTGGCGAAGAAAGTCCTACTGATGGCTGAATCGTTCGAAGAGTACATGCGAGGACAAGAGTACGCCGCCGCGGCAGAGGATCGGAGGGCCGATTAGTGGCTTGCGGGTGCGTCAATGCGAAACGAGGAAGTCCTCGCTGCCGCAGGCTACTTCTTCGGATTCAAGAGCGCTTGATAGACGACCGCGCGGCTTTGGTACTCCACGTTGGGGCTACCCGGGCCCAGGATTCGTTGAATCATCCCCACGAAGACGATGTCGTTCGTCGGATCGATCCAGAACCAGGTGCCGGCGGCTCCATCCCAGAAAAAAGTGCCGCGTCCGTCCGGCAGATTGGCTTCCGCGGGA
Source organism: Candidatus Limnocylindrales bacterium (assembly GCA_035623175.1). Lineage (GTDB taxonomy): Bacteria > Acidobacteriota > Terriglobia > Acidiferrales > UBA7541 > Acidiferrum. The sequence continues at coordinate 12,629 of DASPTY010000113.1, forward strand.
TCGAACTCCACGGCGCAATCGTAGCCGTAGCCAAAGCCGGGCCGCATGACCTGGAGGCCAATTGCAAACTCACCCGTGAGGAGATGCGGAGCGAGATGGTTGGAACTCATGAGTTGTACCGAGGCCGGGGACAGGATGCGCACGCCGTTCAGCTCGCCGCCATTCGCAAGCATCATGGCGAAGCGAAAATAATCTTCCGCGGTGGAGACAAGCCCACCGCCTCCCGACGGCATGGTCGGTTGCGTGGAATAGTCGCCACCGAACCCATTCTCGACGACTAATTCTCCTTTCTCATTGCTGCGGTAGAGCGTGACAAAGCGGCTGCGCTTATCCGCAGGCACGAAGAAGCCAGTGTCCTTCATGCCGAGAGGCTTGAAGATGTGCTCCTGCATGAAATCGGGGAGAGATTGACCGGATAGCTTCTCGACGATGTAGCCCTGGACGTCCATCGAAAGGCTGTAAACCCAACGGGTGCCGGGCTGATACATCAGGGGAATTTTCGCGAGCTTGTCAATCATTTCCTGAAGAGATTTGGACTGCATGACGCCGGCTTTCTGATACTCCTTGTCAACGGGGCTGGTGCCGAAGAAACCATAGGTGAAGCCAGCGGAGTGGGTCATGAGCTCGTGCATGGTCGGCGGATGAAGCGGATCTTCGAGGATCAGGTTTCCCGCGGCATCCACTCCTTTGCAAACTTTCAGGTGCGCAAACTCAGGGATGTACTTGGCAATGGGATCCGTGGGCAACCATTTTCCCTGCTCATAGAGGAGCATCATGGCCACGCCGGTGACCGGTTTGGTCATCGAGAAGTCGCGAAAGATGGCGTCCTTGGTCAGAGGCGCTTTGCTTTCCAGGTCCTTCACCCCGTAGGTGCGGTAATCCACAACCTTGCCGTGACGCGCAAGGATGGTTACGGCTCCAGGGAGCTGCTTCTGATCCACGACTTGCTGCATGAGGGTGTGAAGGCGCTCGAGACGCTCGTAGGAAAAGCCGACGGATTCCGGCTTCGCGAGAGAGAGGTCAAGCGTAGCCGGCGCGTTGCTGGCCGGTTGTTGAGCACGTATCCGGGGCGGGGCAAAATTGAAGAGCAGGACTGCGATTAGGACTATCAGATGAGCTGAAGCTTTTGGCTTCATTGTTTTTCTCCTATCGAGGAATGAGCACGAAACTCCGGGCGACACGGTATTGCGACAGCTATTTCTTCAAATACTCGACGAAAAACGCCAATTTCGCAGCGTCAGCATTAGATATCGGGCCGACGTGTTCTCCGAGCTGCATCGTTATATGACTGTCAGGATTGTAGACCGGCCACAGCGGCAAGCCCGGTCCGTTTGGATCACCGGTTTTGGCGAAGTTGGACCAGTAGGAAGAAACTGTGTCGGCTAACTTGAAGTCCGCAGGCTCCCACGGGCGGTCAAGCATCTTGAGCGTTTGGAAGATGTACGGAAGTTCTCCGCTATGAAAGGCCCCGAATTCGGGATGTGCGGGCCAGGGAATGGCACGGTCGAAGTAGTAGGTATAGACGCGGCCGCTCAACTTCATTTGAGCAGCAGCCCAGAGGTCAATCGCCACGCGCGACTTGTCAATCTGGCTGGCCTTCTTTGCGGCAGGGACATCAGCGTCCTCTTTCACCGGATACAGTTTTAAGAAGGCAGCAGCCTTGTCGCCGTACTTTTCTTTTGCTTGCTTCTCGTAGTTGGCTGCTGTCGGCGCAGCGGGAGGGCCAAACTCTCCGCTTGCGAATGGCGCATCCCCTGCGACCATGCCGACGATGAGGGGCACTTCCTTCGCGGGAGACTCATTCGTGAGGACCCGGCCATCCGTCACCGGTCCACCGATTCTCGGCGGCGGACCCGCCGCGCCAGGGGTGACTTTGAAGAAATCGGCGGCAGGAAGCGCGCGGAGCTCGGCTAACGAGTGCACGCCTTTGGACTCCGCATACTTAGTTCCTTCCTGCTCCCTTTGCTCCATGGAGGAGCCACCCAGAAGGTTTGCCGGGAAGAGTCCAGGGCCGCTTTGCGCAATGGCGCGAGCGAAAAGACCTTTTGCCAGGGGAGAACGCATCAGGTCGGCCACCGAAATCGCGCCCGCGGATTGTCCAAAAATGGTCACGTTTTCGGGGGCACCGCCAAATGCGCTAATGTTGGCGCGGACCCATTTGAGAGCAGCAATCTGGTCCAGGAGCCCATAGTTTCCGGAAGAGTGATGCTCCGATTCCTTAGTCAGCTCGGGATGAACCAGGAAGCCGAGAGCTCCCACGCGGTAGTTGAAGTTGACGGCGATCACGCCTTTTTTTGCGAGCGCGGCGCCATCATAAACGGCGACCGCACCCGAGCCTTCGTGGAAAGCGCCTCCGTAGACGTAGACGAGGACAGCTCGCTTTTCTTCTCCTGATTTCGTGGGGGTCCAGACGTTGACGAAGAGGCAATCCTCGCTAATTGCGCCTTGCGTCATGTACTCCTCGGTCCACGGAAGGCGCGAACCGGGTTGTTCCTGCATGCAACTTGCACCGAACTTGTCGGCTTTCCGGACGCCGTCCCACGACGCCGGCGGCTGAGGCGGACGCCAGCGCAGTTCGCCTATGGGCGGTTGGGCAAATGGGATTCCGAGGTAAGCTGTCACGCCGGCGTTATCGGTTACGCCGGAAACCAAGCCTGTCGTCAGGCGGAGAGGTTTGCCCGTTTCCTGGGCCATAACTGGGATGAGGAGCGAAGCTCCCACAAAAAGAATTCTGTGAAAGTAATCCATCAGTGGCTCCCGTAACGTTTTGTGAAAAGCTGTGTTGCGGCAATCAGTAGAAGGAGTGTAGTCCACGAGGATAGATCCCTAAGTGCCGCACGTCACGAGCCTGTGGGGAGGCAAGCACAACGGCGTTTCCCAGGCTCGATTGCCTACAACACACAAGCAGTATCTTGCCATGATTTCGATGAAGGTCTGTCCGCAAAAGATCTGGGTATAGGTATGGACCTGACGGATTGCAATCCTGCGGGTGTTGAGGCCGACTTGATTTGAGATGAGCCTGCCAGGCAATCTTTGCGATTATTTTTTGACGGCATCAACGTGAACAACGAGAGTTTCCGGAGCGCCATTCGCGCTAGAGAACTGCTCGCTCTCGATTTTTCCGCCGTCGAGAAACTTCGTCGTGTTTCGCAGAGCGAGCTTCATGACTCCGATGGAGAGCTCCGTGCGATAAACGAGCGCGTCGTTTTCCCATTGGCCGGTTTCGACAACCGCCCCGGGGAAGGAATCGGCGAGTACATAAGCCTTGTACGCCTTCTCCCTGGGATCCCAGGTCATGACCAGGAGTCCTTCAAATTCGCCAACGGGTCCCTTGGAGTGAAAGCGATTGATGATGGAATTTCCGCCGGGGCCAAGTTCGCTGGTGTAAATGCCGGTGTTCACGGCGGCGTTGGGAGAGGAGGCGGACTTTGGGTAGGTTTCGGTGTAGGTCCAGGTGCCGACGTAGAGCTTGGAGAGACGCTGCATCTCGGGCAGAGGGAGGGGCGGGCGCTTCTGCTCCTGCGCAATGGAGTTTCTGGTTAGAGAAAAAGCTATTGCGCCGGCGATGAGGAGAGTTGCGGTAACGCTGGGCAGTCTTAAAGAGCGATTCATTCGTTCCTCCCAAGAGAGTGAGTTCACGCCAAAGTTTCTTCGGATCGGGCCTTTTGAGTTCCCTGGACAAATGGGTGGATGTTCACCTTGTGAGGGAAGTACCTTAGCCGTGAATCCGCAAAAAAGCAAACCAGAATACTCAGTTTACGGTGGGTTGGCTGGATACGAAGCCACCGGCCGAGGCGGACAACCGGTCGCTCATCTTGTTCGATCGCGGGGATGAAGTGATGGTTCATGCGGGAGACGAGGGGATTCGCTTCCTGCTGGTTTCGGGGAAACCGATTGAAGAGCCGGTGGCGTGGTACGGACCCATCGTGATGAACACGCAGGAGGAGTTGCGCGAAGCATTCGATGAACTGAATCGCGGAACGTTTTTGAAGGCGAAGTGAGTGTCGCCGACGTCAATCGATACGGCAAGTTCCAGGTTGCGGGATATCAGTAACCGGAAATCAGAAAGACGGAGCTTTGCCATCCTGAGCCCATCCGACGAGGATGGGCGAAGGATCTCAACCAATACGCCGTAAACAGTGTGACAGTTGAGATCCTTCGGGTCGCCGGAGCGGCGACCCTCAGGATGACAACCAAAGGCGGGCTTTGCCAGATCACTTAGACCGAGACTTATATGTGATCTTCGTCAGGCACAGACAGGAAAGCAAAAATCAATAAATGATGGGGAGTTTGGAGAAGTCGGCTTCGGCGTCTTCGGTGACGCGGAGAACGAGGAGAGTGCGGTCGTCGTGAGGTTGACGTCCGGGGCCGGTGTGTTCGTCGGTGGCTTTGACGATGCGCTGCGCCACGGTGTAGCCGGGATCGCTTGGTGCAACCGAAGCGAGGATGGATTTCAGGCGGTCGATGCCGAATTCCTCCTGGTCCTTGTTCATGGCTTCGTGGATGCCGTCGGAGGCGAACACGACCATGTCGCCAGGACGCAAGGCGAGGCGAGTCTCATCGAAATCCGCGTCGGGAAGCAGGCCGAGAGGCGTGCCTGCGATATTGATTTCCTTCACCTCACCGTCACGGATAAGAAGTGGATACGTGCCGCCGGCATTGGCGACGTTAAGTTCGCGCAAAGCTGCATCGTAGATGGCGAATTGCATGGCGATGAAGCGGGCATCGAGACGCGCAGCGAGAAGCCGGCCATTGAGAAGCGCCAGCATTTCTGCGGCGGAGGCTTCGCGGTCGTGGACAAGCTCGCGCAGGATGCCGATGGCGAGCGAGCCGTAGAGCGCAGCGGCCGTGCCTTTGCCGGAGACGTCGCCAATGGCGATGGCAAGGCGGCCGATGCCGTAGGGAAGCAGATCGTAGAAATCGCCGCCCAATTCGCGCGCAGGAACGTAAGCCGTGGCCAGATCCAGGCCGGGGACCTCGCGCGCGCCTGAAGGAAGAAGCTGGCGCTGGATTTCGCGTGCGGTTTCCAGGTCGTTTTGAAGGCGGATCTGGTTATCGCGCGCTTCTTCGAACAAGCGGGAGTTTTCGAGTGCGACGGCAATGTAGGAGCCGAGGATGTTCAAGAGGCGCTCATGTTCGCCAGTGAAAGCGTGTGGCACCGTGCTTTCGAGGTCGAGCACGCCGATGAGGCGATCCTGAAGCAATAGAGGCACGACCAGTTCGGAGCGGACCTCAACCCCGCTCTCGCATTGCAAGTAGCGGGGATCGAGGCGAACGTCCACGACACGGATGGTGCGGCGCTCGGCGGCAGCGGCGCCGGTAATGCCGTGGTTGAGAGGCATCTGAAGGCGCGAGGGAATGGCGTCCTGATAGCGCATGGAGAAGACGCTTTCCAGGACTTCCTCCTGCTCTTTCCAAAGCATCACGGTAAAGACGTGATAGTCCACGAGAGTTTTGACGCGTTCAGCGATGCGGCGAAGGAGTTCCTGGCGATCGAGGATGGAAGTCAGCTCATGGCTGATTTCGTAGAGGAGGGAGAGGGACTTGGCCTGATCGTGCTCGGCAACGTACACGGTCGCGGCGGTGGGATCCGCGTCGCCCAAGAGCGAGAAAGGGATGAGTTTGGCGTCCTGATCCATGGCGGAGATTGTAACTGCTTTTGTTGGATGTTCGAGAGACAAGTTGGTTTCATCAGAACGTGAATCGTGACTCGTGTCCCGTGGCTCGTGCGCGACCAGAGCTTTCCATCTCACGGTTTATTTGAGAGGGTGCGCAACATTTCGGCCTGAAAGTCTTCAGGGCTAAAGCCCCCGCCTCCAAAAGAGAGGTATTTTCCGAGAAATTTCACCGATTGTGCATGAGACTAGCGGCGGCGCAGTTCAAAAATAAAAAGAAGGCTGGCAAGACCGAGGAGCAGCAAGACGAATGCAGACGGTTCGGGAGTGGACACGACCGGAGGTCCGGGCTGGGGAAGCGGTGAGGGAGACGGTTTTCCCGACGAGGGACCGCAACAGGGGAACGGGGGGAGAAGCGGAAACCCGGGACCGCCTGGCTGAAGCGAACCGGGCGGCAAAAGAGAGAGGGGGTTGGAAGCGTTAAGCCAAGAGGGATCCGCAATCGGAGAGTTGGACGTTGCCTGCGGCGAGTAGGGCAGCACGGGGGCGTTCAATTGTTTTTCGGTGGGCTCGGAGGGCGAAACGGGCTTGGCGGGGACTTCGGAAATGCGATTGCCACAGCGCGTGCGCGCGAGGTGCGTGCCATCGGTGAGAAGAGTTTCGCCCGCGGGGAGCAAAACTTTTTTCTTGGTCCAGAAAATGCGATTGCCGAAGCGATAAGAAACGTAGGCGCGGCGCTCGTGGGCCAGGCGAAGGACGCGAGCATGCCGCGCCTGAAAACCGGAATAATGCTGGGCTACAAGAGGGTCCCGGCGCAAAGTGGTTTGGAGTTCCTTGGCGTTGATGACGCCGCCGGGAATGACCGAGTAGGGATAGATGGGGCGCTGCGGTTTGGCCGCTTTCCCTGCCGGCGAGAGCGAGTCGTCCCAGTTCCACTGGAAGGGAGGAGAGGAATCAGCGGGAACGTTTGTGCTAGAAAGAACAGGAGAATGGGGTCGTGAGAGGTTCCAGAACAAAAGTGGAGTAGCTACTAAGGGTACTAAAACTGCGAGGGTGACGACCGCCGGCCTTATGTTGAATTTTTTCCGTTTCGCGGTGTCGATCCGGCCCGGGTCCATTCTGAGAAAGGTGAACAGAGTTCACCCTGACGCAATTCCCCAGAAATAATGGAGCAAACTGGCTGCCAAAGAAGCGGCGAGGCAATCTCGCGAAAACATGGGAGTAGTGCGTTATAGCGCGGCAAGAGCGGAGTAACTCACTCAAAAAGCGAGAATTGATTTACTAAAAGTAGGAAATCGCTGCGAGTTGGAGGATGAGCCGCGGTGGGGCCAAGTCGCGTTTTGCGCCGGGCACTCCGTTCGTAGAGCGAGGCTCCCTTTAGTGAGGACACTCGGACACGTGCATTGCGAGGATGCGAGGAGAATCTCGACTTTTGCGATTTGCTTGAAGTGGGCGTTGAGATCCTTCGGCGAACTCCGGTATCGGGAGTCCGTTGGACTCCACCGGAGTCTAGACACCGGACCTCGTCGGTTCGCCTCAGGATGACAAGTGATTTAGTGGATTCGCCAGAGACAAGGATCCCGTTGCGCGGGAATTTTGGCTAAGTTTGTTGAGACGAAGAGGGACGAGTCGCCCTACTTCACTTCCCAGACATCGCCGGCCTTCAGCAGTGAGGCCAAATCGCCGGGGCCCTTTTTCTTGATGACTTGCTGGATCTGCTCGTTGATGACGTCTTCGTAGCGAGGCAGATCATCCCAGGCGCGGAAGACGCCAATGGGAGTGGGGAAGCCGGGGCGGTGCTCCATGTGCGAGAGCAGGAACGCGTAGGACGGCCGATGGTGATGCGCGTCGTGCACCACCAAATCGGATTCAGAGATGCCGTTGCCGAGTTGGACGACTTCGATGTCGCCGTCGGATCTCCGGCGGATGCCCTTCTCGCGATTCTTGCCGAAGACGAGCGGCTTGCCGTGCTCGAGCTGGAGAACGTGCTCGCTGCGAGCGTCCTTTTCGGTGAGGCCAAGCCAGGCGCCGTCATTGAAGATGTTGCAGTTCTGCAGGATTTCGACGAAGGCAGAGCCGCGATGGTTGGCGGCGGCCTTCAGCGTGTCCTTCAAGTGCGCCTGGAAGATGTCTATGGACCGAGCCACAAAGGTGGATTCCGAGCCGATGGCCAGCGAGACCGGGTTGAAGGGGCGGTCAGGCGAACCGTAGGGCGTGGACTTGGTGATCTTGTGGAACTCGGAGGTCGGGGAGTATTGGCCCTTGGTCAGACCATAGATGCGGTTGTTGAAGAGCAGAACTTTCACGCCGACGTTGCGGCGCAGCATGTGAATGGTGTGATTGCCACCGATGGCGAGCGCGTCGCCGTCGCCCGTAGCGACCCAAACTTCCAATTCCGGATGAGCGATCTTGATTCCGGAAGCCACAGCAGGGGCGCGGCCATGAATCGAGTGGAAGCCGTAGGTGTTCATGTAATACGGGAAGCGGCTGGAGCAGCCGATGCCGGAAACCACCACGAAATTCTCGCGGGGAATACCGAGCTCGGGGAACACAGACTGAACGGCGGAAAGAATGGCGTAATCGCCGCAGCCGGGGCACCAGCGGACCTCCTGGTCGGTCTGAAAATCCTTTTTGGTTAGAGGAGGAAGTGCAGTCGTGGTCATGGCGTTCTCCTAGAGCCCCAACATTTCTTCGATCTTCTGATCGAGTTCGTTTTGCTTGAAGGGACGGCCCTGAATTTTGTTGAGGCCGACGGCGTCCACGAGATACTTGGCGCGGAGAACCCAAACGAGCTGGCCCATGTTGAGCTCGGGTACAAGAACCTGTTTGTAGCGCTTGAGGATGTCTCCGAGATTGGCAGGGAGCGGGTTGAGATAACGAAGGTGGAGATGGCCGATCTTGCGGCCTTTGGCGCGCTGCGCCTTCACCGACTGCATGATCGAGCCGTAGGTCGAACCCCAGGAAACGATGAGGAGATCTCCGTCGGGGTCGCCGGTGGGCATGACATTGGGAATGTCTTGAACGACGGCATTAACTTTTGCGGCGCGAATACGAACCATTTTCTCGTGATTGAGCGGCTCGTAGCTTATGTTGCCGACAACGTCCTGTTTCTCCAGTCCGCCGATACGATGCGTGAGGCCTGGCGTGCCGGGAATGGCCCAAGGCCGCGCAAGAGTCTGCGGGTTGCGCTTGTAGGGATGGAAGTCTTCGGGGTCGGTCTCGAATTTCACGGTGATGCCGGGAATTTCATCGAGAGTCGGGATGCGCCAGGGCTCGGCGCCCATGGCGAGATAGCCATCCGTCAAGACGATGACCGGCACCATGTATTTCAGTGCGATGCGGCTGGCTTCCACCGCGATCCAGAAACAATCCGCGGGGCTGGCAGCGGCAAGCACGGGGATAGGTGCTTCGGAGTTGCGTCCAAAAAGAGCTTGCAGCAAGTCCGCCTGTTCGGTTTTTGTCGGGAGACCCGTGGAGGGTCCGCCGCGCTGGACGTCGCAGATGACCAGCGGGAGTTCAGTCATGACCGCGAGGCCCATGGCTTCTGTCTTCAGGGCCATGCCGGGTCCGGAAGTCGTGGTAATCGCCAGAGAGCCGGCATAGGAAGCCCCAATCGCAGAGGTGATGGCCGCGATCTCGTCTTCGGCTTGAAAGGTCAAGACCCCGAAATCCTTGTACTGCGACAATTCCTGGAGGATTTCTGAAGCAGGAGTGATTGGGTAACTGCCCAGGAACAGCTTCAACCCTGCCTTCTTTGCCGCCGTGACAAAGCCGAGCGCGAGCGCCTGGTTGCCGCTGAGATTGCGGTATAAACCGGGGCTCAGTTGCGCCGGAGGAATTTCATAGCTGGTCTGGAACGCTTCAGTGGCTTCGCAGTAGGAATAACCGGCCTTCAACGCGAGCTTGTTGGCTTCGACGAGGAGCGGCTTCTTCTTGAACTTGTCGTCAATCCAGCGGAAGGTGGGCTCCATGGAGCGGTTGTAGAGCCAGTAGCACATGCCGAGGGCGAAGAAGTTTTTGCAGCGGTCCATGGCCTTGGCGTCGAGGCCGAGGTGCTGGAGAGAGACGCGGGTCAGGCGCTGGAGTTCCACCGGGAAGACGCGAAACTTGTCGAGCGAGTGATCCTCGAGAGGATTTGTGGTGAGATGCGCCTTGCGCAGGTCGCCGTCTTTGAAGCTGTCGGAATTAACAATAACAATGCCATTGGCCTTCAAATCGCCAATGTTCACCTTAAGGGCCGCGGGATTCATGGCGATGAGGGCATCCACAGCGTCGCCGGGGGTGTAGACTTCGCCCGACGAAAAATTCAACTGAAAGCCGCTGACTCCGGGCACCGTGCCGGCTGGGGCGCGGATCTCGGCCGGATAGTCAGGGAACGTAGCGATATCATTTCCATAAAGAGCAACCGTGTTAGTGAACTGGCTGCCCGTGACCTGCATGCCATCACCGGAATCCCCGGCGAAGCGGATGACCGCATGTTCGATTACTTCACGCCTGGCTCTTCCAGAGGGAACTTCCATCAATGTCGACATCGGAATTCCAAACTCCCGTCGTGCAAGAACTCCTCAGCGGTGAGAAGAGGAGATGGGCCCCTCGAATATGGGCGAAACGGCGCGAAGCGAGCGAGAATGCGCGCCGGGCCGCCCGGGGCCGACTCAATCAGAATAGCACAGAGGGAACGGAGAAATAGACATCACACGACGGATGTACACCGATGGGGCGAAGCGTGATGCGCGTCACAGTGTGAGGGTTGTGAGTTGTGACGAGGCACAAGCAGCCTGGACTAGAGGGCCTCAGCTCTTCTCAAAGCTTGCAGTGCTTTGTTTGGGCAGCTCGGTGTCAGCGGGAACGAATTGGAGCCTGACGCTTTTGGCGCGGAAGAAGAACAGCCACCAAATGCTGACGGGCATGAGCATCATGATGAAGCCAAGAGCCACGAGTTGCTGGAAGGACTGAAATTCGCTGACGAAACGCTCCGGGATGAAGAAGGTCTCGAAGGGGCGGAAGGCAATCATGCCGAGGCAGAAAAGAAGGGCGATGGAAGCCCAAAGCAGCGCCGCTAAGCGAGCCCAAGGCCGCAACTGATAGAGGCCGACTCCCAAACGCAAACCGACGGCGATCAGCGCAGGCGGGACGAGAGCGATGAGCAGCGTCGTCCAGGGGAAGAGTTCGTAGAGATGCTGCCCGCGGAAGTTCGGAGGAGCGTTGAGCAATTTTAGTATGAAATAGACCCAGGCAAGGAGCGCGGAGGACGAACCCAGGATCGCCAGAGTGGCGGCCGCGGTGACACCGGCAGAACGGAAGCCCGGATTCGGCATAAAGTAAGGATGGCAGGAGAGCGAGTTGAACGAAATAGTACGGGAGAGGGGGAAGTACTGAAAGGTAGTGGGCCAGTTTGACGTTTTAGCCCCCTTGATTTGGCCTTTCATTTGTGCAACCCTGTCCTTGTCATGCCAAAACGCTCAAGCAAAGAATCAGACCCGACTAAAACTGCTCTTCGTATCGTTGAGACCGCCACTGGCGATTCGCTCACTCTGAAACCCCGCAAACGCCGCAAGAATCCACACGCAGTCGCCTTAGGGCGCAAAGGGGGCAAAATCGGGGGCGTTGTGCGTGCCGAACGATTAAGCCCCGAGCAGCGACGGCTAATAGCCCAAGCCGCAGCCAAGGCACGCTGGTCTAAGGAATAGCGCATCTCTCTGCTTCCTGCTCGAATTTTATGCGGATTTCCTCACTGTCCAGTTCATCGGTCGGAATAAGCCCGAATTTCTTCGTTAAGTCATTTAGGGTGGTCACTCCATCGTCTTGGAACCTCCTTGGGTTTCCGGTGGGGGGTATCCATACGATTTGAGTTGTCCGAGACACTGTGGGGTCTGTTTGGCAGAATCTCTTCGCTTCAACCATGTGGTAGAGGGAACGAGCAACACTCATACTATTTCGTTGTTCCCTGAACTTCAGCCAACTTATTGCTGAGTCTGACGGGCCACCGCTTACATGAAACTCCGTTGTTTCTTCTAGATCATAACCGTTGGCTTTGAGCAGTAACGGGCCTCTGTGTGTTTGACCTGCGATGATGAATTCTGCAGGGACTAATCCTGTTCCACCTTTTAATGCTTCATTTGCTCGCTTTATCAGGCTCGGCCTCAATCTTTTCTTGTTCTTCTTATTTTTCTTACCGTAAAGGTATTGATCGACGGTTATTCCAACTTGGGTACGGAGAACTGCTTCGCGGTACCAACTAAATGCGTAGTCGAATGACTTTCGGACTTCCAGCTTTATCAGGTCTTTTATTCCATCACTTGAGAAGTCAAGGCCAAGCATCCGACTGGTTAGTTCTGTAGCAATCTCATGGGATTTATAATAAGTGTCGCAAAAAGCCGCATAGAATCCATGTGGGAGCGGATAAATTTTCCCTTGAGCCGGATGACTTGTGATAGGAACCCCTTGAAGATTTGCGTGTGTCGCCATAGCATCGGCACACAATAACAAGTGACAACTTGCTGGTACAGCGGCATCGCTCGGCTGGATCGTATTTGCCATGATGCCAATCACGATGGTCATTTCTTCGCTCTCAGGCATCTTTAGCGGAAAGTATAGGGTATGCGATGGGCATTCCCTACCCATGTGTGAGTATAAACCATGCTTGAGCGGATAAGAAATAGTTCTTGACAATGCTTGAGCGGTCGTGCATACTTTAAGCATGAACAGCCTCCCAATTAACCGCCAAATTGCAGTGATTTCGGCCCTTGTTGAAGGGAACTCCATCCGAGCCACTGTCCGAATGACCGGAGTGGCCAAAGATACCGTAACGAAGTTGCTCGCTCGCGTAGGCCAAGCATGTGCGGATTATCAGGACAAAGCCCTTCGCAATCTGCCGTGCAAGCGAATCCAGTGCGATGAAATTTGGTCGTTTTGCTACGCCAAGGAAAAGAATCTGCCCGATGATTTGCGCGGCAAGTTTGGCTATGGGGACGTTTGGACATGGACGGCCCTTTGCGCCGATACAAAACTCGTTCCTTGCTGGCGAGTGGGAGACCGCAATGCTTGGCACGCGCAACACTTCATGTACGATCTGGCTTCCCGCCTTGCGAATCGCGTGCAACTGACAACTGACGGCCATCGTGCATATCTGGACGCGGTTGACGTTGCGTTTGGAAACAACATCGATTACGCAATGCTCGTCAAGTTGTACGGGAATCCGCCGCAGGGGAAGGAATCTCGCTACAGTCCGCCTGAGTGCATTGGTGCGATTGCCACGACCGTTACTGGCAATCCTGACCGGAAGCACATCTCTACCAGCTATGTCGAGAGACAGAATCTTTCGATGCGGATGTACATGCGCCGATTCACCCGTCTGACCAATGCGTTCTCGAAGAAGGTTGAGAACCATGAGCACGCACTGGCGCTGTACTTCATGTACTACAACTTCTGTCGCGTACACCAAACCTTGCGTGTGACCCCCGTGATGGAAGCTGGTGTTAGTGATCATGTTTGGGAACTCCGCGAAGTTGTAGAACTGGCTCAGGCGGGAATCGCAAAAGCGGCCTAATTGAAACTGGTCCACTACCTACTGAAAAGCGCGCTTGACGTTCGCTTTCTTTTCGCCTAGAGTAAGAGGTGCCCGGCCGTGCCCGGCAGCAGGTCGAGGCACGGTCCTTTATGCAGGCGCTCACGCGCACGCGAGTTGCGAGAGGGAGGCACTCATGGCCCTGACGAAACGGCAAAAAGAAGTTCTGGATTTTTTGGTGGCGTTCGAGACGCGCCACGGTTACGCGCCCAGTTTTGAAGAGATCGGCCGTGGGATGAAGCTGACATCGCTGGCCACGGTGCACAAACACATCAGCACGCTGGAGAAGAAGGGATTCATCCGGCGGGGGTACAACCAGAGCCGGTCAATTGAGATCGTGCAGTTGCCGCGACCGGTAAAGGAGCAGGTGATCGAGCGGCGCATCCAGGAGTTGCCGCTGGTCGGGCGGATTGCGGCGGGGCGTCCGCTGGAAGCGGTGGAGGAGCGCGAGACGATTTCGTTGGGAGATTTCGCGCGCGGCGGGAATTCGTTTGTATTGCAGGTGAAGGGCAATTCCATGATCGAAGATCACATCATGGACGGCGACTTTGTGGTGTGCGAGCAGACGCAAGTGGCGAATGGCGGCGACATCGTTGTGGCGCTGGTGGGCGGCGAAGAAGCGACGTTGAAGAGGTTCTATCGAGAAGGCTCCGGCAAGATTCGTTTGCAACCAGCAAATTCTGATATGGCTCCGATCCTCGTGCCGGCCAACGACGTGAAGATTCAGGGCCGGGTCATCGGCGTATTGCGGAAGTACTAGCGCGGTAGCATGAGCTTTACCTTGGGACGACGGGACACTCCAAACAGGTCGCGGAAGAAGCCGGATGCGGAGTCCTCAGCGGCTGAAACCCGCGCCTTCTAATGAAGTGGAAATTTTCCGCGCGCTTTAGGGCCTATACTACAGAGCCGCGCAAGAGGACGCGGTGTGTACCTAAGATGGGTGAAATTGACGTCAGTCTAAGGTAGACTGTCCGGCCTCGATGTCGAGGGGCTTGAGAGGAGTTCGGACTGGACCCACCCGTGGCGCCCGCACTCGAAACCATCGTCATTGTCGAAACGCAGTTGAACCGCCGCGAGGCGCTGCAGAAACTGCTGCGGGAAGCAGGGTATGAAGCGCGAGCTGTCGCCAGCGTGGAAGAGGGATTTCGCAGCGCGCTGGCGGGTACACCTGACCTATGCCTTCTCGCGATGAATCTCGATGACGCGCGGGCGGGCAACGCGCTTTCCGAATTGAAAGAACTCAGCATGACGTCGCAAGTGCGCGTCGTCGTATTGACAGAAGGCGGGCCCGCAGAACGGGCACGCGCCCTGCAAATGGGAGCCGATGACGTGCTGACGGCGCCTTGGGACGACGCGGAGCTGCTTGCGCGGGTGCGCGCGCAATTACGGGAGAAGCGGGAACTCGCTGAGATGGGCCGCAAGCTGCGCAATTCGGAAGAGAGCTACCAGGTGGCGCAGACGGCGTTTCAGGCGCTGGCGGTGACGGAGAAGATGACGCGGGACGCGTTTTCGCTCGAGCGCATCCTGAAAATCGGCGTGGGCGCGTTGATGGGGCTGGCGCTGGTGATTGCCGCGATTTTCTTCCTGTATTCGCACAAAGCGGAGAAGGAGACGCGGCGAGCGTACCTGGTAATCTCGCAGCTCGAACACAGCGTCCAGAACGAGGAGCAGTTGCTCGCTTCGACGCGGCGGTTGCGCGAGGATCCCGCGAATGCCGATGTGCTGCAACAGAAAGAGCAGTTGCAGCAGAAGTCGGAAGCGTTGCGACAGAAGCTGTCTGCGCCGGACGGCGGCGACGTCAACGAGTTGCGGCGGCAGCTCGATGAGACCACCAGCCGCTTGAGCAAGATTGAAGGAAACTCGCAGGCGGCGGAGAGCGTAATACGCGATTTTGCCCCCAGCGTGTGCCTGCTGCATGTTTCGGTGGCGTTCAATGAGAAAGAGTCGGGAAGGCGGCTGCGCTACGGCGGCATCAACAGCGATGGTTCACCGCTGAAGGACAGCGAAGGCAATACGGTTTACACGACGGAGGGGCGCGCGCCCGAGTTGCGCGCGGACTTCTTCGGCACTGGATTTATCGCCGGCGAAGGAACGATCCTGACAAACCACCACGTCGTGCAGCCGTGGTGGCAGAACGAGGAATTGGGCAGCGCGCTGCAGCAGGGGCTGGAACCCGTCATCGCCGAGATGATGGCGTATTTTCCGGGCGAAGCAAACGGCATTGCCGTAAGAATTTCGAAGATTTCACAAGACGCGGACCTTGCGGCAGTGCACGGAGACCTTTCGGAAGTGAAGCGGCCGGTGTTGAAGCTGGACGGCCGGAAGGATGCGGCGGTGAGCGGCGAAGCGCTGATCAGCGTGGGCTACGCGACTGGACTGGATGCGATTCTGGCGCGGGCGGGCGACGAAACGGTGAGCCAGATCGTGAAAATTAGCGGGGGCGATCCGAAGCTGGTCCTGGCGGAGCTAGCCAAGAGGAAACTGATCCGGCCGCTGGTGACGCAAGGCCATGTGGGAGACGTTTTGCCGGACAAGATTGTGTATGACGCGCAGACAACGTCGGGGGGGTCGGGTGGGCCGCTGCTGAACCGGCAAGGCGGCGTGATTGGAGTGACCTTCGCCATCGTGCGCGGATTTGGCGGATCGAATTTTGGCGTGCCGATTCGATTTGCGACGCCGCTGCTCAAACGCTAGACGCGCAGAAGAACTGCAAACATGTCGTTCCGAGCACGCGGAGCGGGAGAGGAATCTGCTTTATCTTTGTTTTTTGCGAAAAGCAGATCCCTCGCTTTGCTCGGGATGACAATCCAAAGGACGTTTCCGCAGCCTGCTAGTGGCTGTGATTTCGTCCAGGCCGCGCATTTGAAATTCCGCAGGGACAAATCAAAATTATGGTCGGCTGAGTGTTTTTTCGCATGAAACAATGTAAAGTTTCGGACTGCCTTGACGGGGCAGACTGACCCTTCGCATGAAGAAACAGAGACCGTTTCGGAAACTCCTGGCTGCGAACCGCAGCGAAATCGCCATCCGCATCTTCCGGGCGGCGAATGAGTTAGGCCTGCGCACGGTGGCGATTTACTCGCAAGAAGACCGGCTGGCGCTGCACCGCTTCAAAGCAGATGAGGCGTACCAGGTCGGCGCGGGGAAGGGGCCGGTGGAAGCCTACCTCGACATCGCGGGAATCATCGCAATTGCCAAGGATCATGGGGTTGACGCCATCCACCCTGGATATGGCTTCCTTTCGGAAAATTCTGCGCTGGCGCGAGCCTGCGACAAGGCGGGCATCGCATTTGTGGGGCCGACGGCGGAATTGCTGCAATTGCTGGGCGACAAGACTGCGGCGCGGCGGCTGGCGGTTTCGGCGGGCGTTCCAACGTTGCCGGGAACAGAGAAACCCGTATCGTCTGCGGTAGAGGCACAGAAGATCGCCGCCCAAATTGGATTTCCGGTGATTGTGAAAGCGGCGATGGGGGGCGGCGGGCGCGGCATGCGCGTTGTGCAAGATGCCGGGCAGCTTGCGACGCGATTGGAAGAGGCGCAAAGCGAAGCGAAGTCGGCGTTTGGCGATGCTTCGGTCTTCCTCGAAAAATTCCTGCCACGGGCGCGGCACATTGAAGTGCAGATCCTGGCCGATGAGCATGGGAATCTTCTGCACTTGTACGAGCGCGATTGCTCCGTGCAGCGCAGGCATCAGAAGGTGGTCGAGGTGGCGCCCGCGGCCAACCTGCCGGAGGAGGTCCGCAGCGAGCTTTGCGACGCGGCAGTGCAACTTGCGCGAAAAGCAGGCTACAGGAACGCGGGGACGGTCGAGTTCCTTTACGACGTCGATTCACAGAAATGGTATTTCATCGAGGTGAATCCACGCATTCAGGTGGAGCACACGGTCACGGAAATGGTGACCGGGATTGACATTGTGCGCTCGCAAATCCTGATTGCGCAGGGCAACAAACTGCACGAAGAGCCGCTGGCGCTGCCGGTGCAGGAGAAGGTGCCGCTGTACGGCGCGGCGTTGCAGTGCCGCGTTACGACAGAAGATCCGGAAAAGCATTTCGCGCCGGACTACGGGCGGATTTCCACGTACCGGTCACCCGCAGGCTTCGGCATTCGGCTGGATGGCGGGACGGCGTACGCAGGAGCGCTGCTGGCGGCGTACTACGATTCCTTGCTCGTCAAAGTGACGGCGTGGGGCAGCAATCTGCCGGAAGCCTGCCAGCGCATGGACCGCTCGTTGCGCGAATTCCGCATTCGCGGGGTGAAGACGAACATTCCGTTCCTCGAAAACGTGGTCAATCATCCGCGATTCCGCGCCGGGGAAGTGACTACGTCGTTTCTCGACGATTCGCCGGAGCTGTTTCGCTTTACGGGGCGCGCCGACCGCGCCACGAAGCTGCTGTCTTATCTGGGCGACGTCATTTTGAATGGCAATCCGGAAGTGAAAGGGAAGCGAGTCCCCGAGGAAATTGAGAAAGCGCCGCTGCCGGAGGTTCCGGGGATCGCTGCGCCCGCAGGCACGCGGCAATTGCTGCAGAAGCTGGGGCCGAAAAAATTTGCGGCGTGGGCGCGCAAAGAAAGGCGGCTGCTGCTGACGGACACGACGTTCCGCGACGCGCATCAGTCCCTGATGGCCACGCGCGTGCGGACGTACGATTTGCTGGCGACTGCGGACGCGGTGGCGCAGCGGCTGCCGAATCTGTTCAGCCTGGAGATGTGGGGCGGCGCGACGTTCGACACCGCGATGCGCTTCCTGCACGAGGATCACTGGCAACGGCTGCGCGAATTGCGCCGGCGCATCCCGAACATTTGTTTTCAGATGCTGCTGCGCGGCGCGAACGCCGTGGGCTACACGTCGTATCCGGACAACGTCATTGTCGAGTTTGTGCGCGAAGCACGCCAGCAAGGCATCGACATCTTTCGCATTTTCGATTCGCTGAATTCCATCGAGAACATGCGCGTCTCGATTGACGCAGTGCTGGAGGCGGGAGGAGTCTGCGAACCGGCCATCTGTTACACCGGCGACATGCTTGACAGACGCCGTCCAAAATATTCGCTGAAATATTACGTGCAGATGGCCAGGCAACTCGAAAAGCTGGGCGCGCATTTTCTGGGGATCAAGGACATGGCGGGGCTCTGCAAGCCGTATGCGGCCTATGCGCTGGTGAAAGCGTTGCGCGAGGAGATTGGCATTCCGATCCACTTTCATACGCACGACACAAGCGGAGTCAATGCGGCCGCGGTGCTGAAGGCGTCGGATGCGGGCGTGGACGTGGCCGATGCGGCGCTGGCTTCCATGAGCGGCGGGACGAGCCAGCCGAACCTCAATTCCGTAGTGGAGGCGCTGCGCAACACGCCGCGCGATACGGGGCTGAACATCGAGGCGCTGAACGAGTGCTCCGATTACTGGGAGACCGTACGCACGTATTATTTGCCATTCGATTCGGGGCCGAAGGCGGGCTCGGCACGGCTCTACCAGCACGAGATCCCCGGCGGGCAATTCACGAACCTGCGGGAACAGGCGACCGCGATGGGCTTGGGCCACCGGTGGCGTGAGGTGGAGAAGACTTACGCGGAAGTGAATGAGCTTTTCGGCGACATCGTGAAAGTGACGCCGTCGAGCAAAGTGGTTGGAGACATGGCGCTGTTCTTACTGGCCAATGAAATGAAACCCGTGGATTTGTTGGAACTCGGAGAGCAGCACGATATATCGCTGCCCAATTCAGTCGTGGAAATGTTCTCGGGGGCGCTGGGCGTGCCGCCGGGCGGCTGGCCAACGAAGTTGCAGAGGATCATTCTGCGGGGGCAAGCGCCGCTGAAGGGAAGGCCGGGGGCCAGCTTGCCCCCGGTGATTTTTGAGGCTGAGCAGGCACAGCTCGAGAAAAAGGTGGCGCATGGGGTGGAGCGGGACGCGCTGTTGAGTTACTTGCTTTATCCGGAGGTCTACCTGAAGTTCAATGCGTTTCGCCAGGCGTATGCCGACGTGGGCGTGCTGCCGACGCCGGCGTTTTTCTACGGGCTGAAGCCGGGCGAAGAGATCACCGTGGACATCGAAGCGGGGAAAACGATGATCGTGAAGTTCCTGACGACCAGCGAGGCGCACCCGGACGGGACGAGAACGCTGTTTTTTGAATTGAATGGGCAGCCGCGTGAGGTCAACGTGCGCGATCGAGCGCTGCGCGTGCAGGAACGCACGCATCCGAAGGCCGATCCGGAAATTCCGGGACAGGTGGGAGCGCCTACGGCTGGATTGATCAGCAGCATCGCCGTGCAGTTGAACCACGCGGTCGAGCGCGGTGCTAAACTGCTGACACTGGAAGCCATGAAGATGCAGTCGAATATTTACGCGCCCATCGGCGGCAAAATCAGCAAGCTGCTGGTGGCGCCGGGGCAACACGTCGAAGCCAAAGATCTTCTGGCCGTCATCGCTCCGTGAACGCGCCGCACCTCGTCAAACACGAGCAGTTTGCTTCGCGCTTCCTGCGCAACCAGCGGGACTTGATTGTGTATCTCCCGCCGGGATACGAGCGTCATTCATCGCAGCGATATCCGATTCTGTATTTGCACGACGGGCAAAATCTTTTTGACGGCGCAACTTCGTTCATTCCGGGAATGGATTGGCATGTGGGGCACACGGCCGACGAGTGCATTCGCGCAGGCCGGGCCGAGCCGCTGATCATCGTGGGGATTTACAACGCGGGGAAGCAGCGGTTGGGCGAGTACACGCCGACGCGCGCGCCGCGGCTCGGCGGCGGACGTGCCAATCGGTACGCGAAGTTTTTGCTGGAAGAAGTGCGGCCGATGGTGCAGGGGAAGTATCGCGTCCTTGAGGGAGCGGAAAACACCGGAATTGGCGGTTCATCGCTGGGCGGGCTGGTGTCGCTGTATCTCGGACTGCGACAGCCGCAGATTTTTGGGAAGATTGCCGCGCTTTCGCCGTCGGTGTGGTGGAACGAGCGCACGATCTTGCGATTTGCCGCGACAGCTCCGGTGAAGCCCCTGCCGCGCATCTGGTTGGATGTGGGGACGCGCGAAGGGGCGCGCATTGTGGACGACGTGGAGCGGTTCCGCGACATTCTGGTACGCAAGGGCTGGCGGCTCGATCAGGACCTGCACTACCAACGGATCGAGGGCGGGGAGCACAATGAGGCGGCTTGGGGGAAGCGGGTCGGGCCGTTTCTGGAGTTTCTGTTTCCGGCGCGGTAAGGGTGGTGTTTCTTCTACGGAACGCGTGGGCATGGTTTGATGGTTGAGATCCTCCGGCAATCCAATACGGATTGCCTCGGGATGACAAGTTGAGGGGAATCACGAGGGTTCTCCGATAGGGATGGAGCTACCAAATAACGGTCAGTGCCTTGTACAGGCGGAATTGCTGGTCGCAGGTGACGACGGGGATTTTTTCTGCCAAGGCTTGGGCAATAATTTGACGGTCGAAGGGGTCGCGGTGGTGGAGCGGCAGGTCGAACAGACCCCACGCATGGTCCGGAGTGAATGGAAGCAGGCGCAACTGAAGATCGGCCACGCCCTGCAGCACGTCTTCTCTCGTGAACTTCAGCCTGCCTATGGCGGCCTTAGTGGCTATTTCCGTCAGCGAAACCGCGCTGAGTTCGCGCACAACGTCGGTGTTTTGCATTGTATGTAGCGCCGATCGCGACAGGCGCTCTGGGAACTTCACGCCCATGACAAACGCAATGGTATCAATGAGGACCCGCACTCAATAGCGCCCCTCGAGAAAAGCGTCCACTTCCTCGTCGGTCATCGGCTTCCACCAATCGGGGTCGTGGATGATCACCTTGTCCTTCAGCGTGCCGAATTTCGGTTTCTTGCTCTCAGGCTTTGCCGTTCGCACGAGGTCCACGACCGGTTTGCCACGGCGGCAGATGGTAATGCGCTGGCCGTTTTCGGCGGCCTTGATCAATTCCGGAAGCTTATTTTTGGCATCCGCGACGCTGACTTTCATGAACCGATTATAGCCATATAAGATGGCTATGTCAATTCCAGGCATTTTCTTTGAGGTGCCTGCGGGTAGAGCTATGCAGATTCATTTGGCTGAGATCCTCCGGCAATCCAATACGGATTGCTTCGGGATGACAAGTTCGGAGGAATCGCGTATATAATCCGCGCAGTCGCGGAAGAGTGAGGAAATCTCGCAGCGCGGGGCCATTTCCGGCTGTGCGGCGAGGGCGATGAGGGTGCGGTCGGCCCAGGGAGAAGTGCCGGAGCGACGAGCGATGAGCGACGCGAGGCCGATTACGATTCTGTGTGTCAGCTCCTACGAGAAGGGGCAGGAGTTCCTGCGCACCTGCAAGAGCATGGGCTGCACGGTGCTGCTGCTCACCATGGAGAAGTTGCGGAACGCCAGTTGGCCGCAGGACTCGATTGACGAAATGTTCTTCATGCCGGACGAATTGCCGCTAGCGGACCTGATTCACGCCGTGAGTTACGCGGCGCGCACGCGCCACATTGACCGCGTCGTGGCGCTCGATGAGTTCGACATGGAAAACGTGGCGGGCCTGCGCGAGCACCTGCGGCTGCCCGGCATCGGCCAGACCACCATCCGCTATTTCCGCGACAAGCTGGCCATGCGCGCCCGGGCGCAAGAATGTGGCGTACTTGTGCCGGAGTTCATCCACATCCTGAATTACGACGACCTGCGCGAGTTCATGGCGCGCGTGCCGAGCCCGTGGCTGCTGAAACCGCGCGCGCAGGCTTCGGGCATCGGGATGAAGAAGATCGAGAAGGCGGAGGAGCTTTGGAAGTGGCTAGACCAGTTGGGCGACCGGCAATCGGAGTATTTGCTTGAGCAATTCATTCCCGGCAACGTGTTTCATGTGGATAGCGTCGTGAGCGAACGGGCTGTGCTGTTTGCGGAGGCACATGGCTACGGCGCGCCGCCGCTCGATGTTTCGCACCATGGCGGCGTCTTCACCACGCGTACGGTGCCGCGCGAGGCTGCGGACACGTTGGCACTGAAAAAAGTCAATCAGAAGGTGATCCAAGACCTGGGGCTGGTGCGCGGCGTGACGCATGCGGAGTTTTTGCGGGCGAATGCGGACGGGCACATATATTTTCTGGAAATTGCGGCGCGCGTCGGCGGCGCGTACATCTCAAATTTGGTCGAAACTGCCACGGGAATCAACTTGTGGCGCGAGTGGGCGCATCTGGAGGTGACGGCGGGGAAGATGCCGTACCAGTTGCCGCAAACGCGCCAGGACTATGCCGGAGTAATCGTGTCGCTGGCGCGGCAGCAGGAGCCGGACACTTCGGCGTACAACGATCCGGAGATTGCCGAGCGCATCACGAAATACCACCATGCGGGCTTCGTGCTGAAATCGGCTTCGCACGAACGGATTGAGCAATTGCTTGCGTCGTATGGGCAGCGGTTCATCAGCGACTTTTTGGCGCGCGAGCCCGTGCCGGACAAGCCCACCTCCTAATTGCATGCGTCCATTGATTCGCGGCAGGAGCCGGACCGGTGTAGAGCCTTCAGATTGCGGCGGAGGCGGAGTTTGGCGCGGAAGATGAGCGTCTTGACCGTTGGGATGCGGCGATTAAGCCTCTGCGCGATCTCAAGATAGCTCATGTGCCGGTAATAACGCATGACAAGTGGAAGCTTGTAGTGCTCGGGCAGGCGATTCAACTCCTGCCGCAGGTGGCGCTGGGCTTCGTTGCGCAGAACTTGCGAGAGAGGAGAAGGATTCGATCTGTCGGGAACAGTGTTGATTTCGATGCCGGCGACACAAGAACGCGTCTCGCGTTTTCGCTTGCGAAGCTTGTCAATGCAATGGCGGCCCGCCACTTGCGAGACCCAGGGGCGAAAAGGCTTTGCCTGATTCTTTTGGTCCAGGACTCTGGGCAGCTTCAAAAAGACTTCCGCGGCCGCATCCTCAGCGTCTTCTGTTTGCCGGAAGAACCGGCGACAGACTTGCAGAACGTGGCGATAGTGATCGGTGTAGATGGCGCTCAAAACTTCAGGGCAAATGTGCAGGGCCAGACTCAGGCTCGTGCCTAGCCTCGTTTCTTCCATCACCATCGAGTTTGAGATCGTTGCCATCGGCATTCTCCCTTGCGATTTGGACACACCACCAGCGCCGGATCCGCGGGAAGCAATTCACGGGTCCGTGTGTGACCAGTTCAGCTATTTGGAGCCACGTCCTCTCTCGTCGGCAGGCTTCGACCCGTCAGTTGGAGCCAGCCTCGGATGAGGAGCCAAAAAATCCTTGGAACGCGAGCGAGTTCGTTCACCGGGAATTCCCGAGCGGCGACGAACAACCAGCAACGTCAAATCATCTGCGGGCGGGCAGGCCTCAGCGAAGTCCAGCACGGCACCGAGAGTCGAGAAAAGAGCCCTGCTTGCGGTCGCGCCTGAGACCGCTCCCGCAACAGCTGTGAGGCGGGCGGTCTCGAACTCGTTGTCCTGGGGATTGCGGCATTCCGTTACGCCGTCGGAGTAGGCGACCAGCATGTCTCCGGGATTCAACTGGACACTGCCAGCTTCGAAGTTCGCGCTTTGCAGAGCGCCAAGCATCGGGCCGCCCGCCTCGAGAAGTTCCACTGATTTGTCGTGCCGCAGAAGCAGAGGAGCAGGCAGGCCGGCATTACAGAACTCGAGTTTGTTGCTCTGCGAGTCGAGCCGGGCAAAGAAGAGAGCGGTCAACGGCGCCTCGACGCTGTTCAGGCACAGCTCGTGGTTCACCTCGCGCACGACTTCCGCCGGGTTCGAGTGGCGTCTCGCACAGCGTTGAATCAAGCCCATCAAGTGGGTTTGCCAAACGCCCGCGGTCAGTCCCTTGCCAGCAATGTCTCCCACGGCCAATCCAAGGGCGGAATCGAGTTCCATGACTTTGAAGAAATCGCCCGAGAGATGGCGCACGGGAAAAATTTCTCCGGCGATCTCAAATTCGCCCCAGGTCAGTTCGCGCGGGGCGCACAGGCGCCGCTGCACTTGTGCCGCTTCAAAGACGGCCTGCTGGAGTCTCTCGTGTTCCCGCCGCAGAGCGTCCAGTTGAACTCGGAGCGAATGGATGCTCTCCACGCGTTCACTAACCGCGGCGTGCAGGCCCGAACCTGTGCTGGCCAGGTTCGCAAACGGCTCTCGCGAGCAGTCTTGTGTTTTTTCGGTAAGCGCCATCATTTTCTTCTCATCCCACGAATTTGTAGCCAATTCCATGCACAGTCAGAAAGAAACGGGGCTGGTCAGGAACCGGTTCGAGTTTCTGGCGAATGCGCACGATGTGGGCGTCCACAGTGCGCGTGGTCGGAAAATTCTCATAGCCCCAGACCTCGTCGAGGAGGCGATCGCGGCTCATGGTTTCGCCGGAATGGCACAAGAAATGTTTGAGAAGCTCGAACTCCTTGCTGGAAAACTCGACCGGCTTGCCTCCGCGCAGGACCTGATAGCTGCGCAGGTTCACTTCGACGTCGCCGAAGGTGTAGCTCTCCTGGTCCTTCGGAAGGGCCTGGGTGCGGCGCAAGACGGCCTTGACGCGGGCGAGGAGCTCGCGAATGGAGAATGGCTTGGTGACGTAGTCGTCGGCGCCAAGCTCGAGGCCCACGACCTTGTCCACTTCCTGGCCTCGCGCGGTCAGCATGATGATGGGAATCGAGGGCCGCTTGGATTTCAGCTGCTTGCAAACATCCAGGCCGCTCATGCGCGGCATCATTACGTCGAGCACGACCAGGTCGGGAGAGTCCTTGAGCGCCCGCTCGAGACCTTCGACGCCGTCGAGAGCGGTAATCACTTGAAAGCCCTCGTACTCGAAATTGTCGCGCAGCCCTGCGACCATGTTCGGTTCATCCTCCACAACCAAAATCTTTGTTGTACCCATGACCACTCCTCTTTTCTTTGCCGGGGACATGGCACCACCCCACGTTCCAGTGCACTAAGCGACTGCAGCCCCTGTCCGCAACGAGGCGTCCAATGGCAGCACAATCGTGAATTTGCTGCCCTTCTCAGGAGCACTTTCTACCGACACATCCCCACCATGCGCGCGCGCGATGTGCCGCACGAGCGACAGGCCCAACCCCGATCCCTTGATGTTGTGCACCAAGGGATCGCCACAGCGGTAAAACTTTTCAAAGATTTTTTCCTGCTCGGCCGGGGAGATGCCGATCCCCCGGTCGCGCACTTCCAGATTCACAGAGCCATTCGCGCGATAGAGGCTCACGCCAATGTATTTGCGGTCCTTGGAGTACTTCAGCGCGTTGTTCACGAGATTGAGGAGCGAACGCGCAATGGCTTCACGATCCACGTTCACGGGCGGAATGTCGGTCGAGATGTTTTCCTCGTAGGCAAAGCCGTTTTGTTCGATCTGGAATCTGTAGGAATCTAGAGTCGAGCGAACCAGGTCGGCCAGGTTCGTCTCCTTGAACTCATATTCCTTGCGTCCCGCCTCGATGCGGGAAAAATCCAGAATGTTGTTGATAAGGGCGGTGAGGCGCTCGCTCTCCTCGCGGATGATGCGGAAATATTCCTGGTATTTCTCCTTCGCGCTCAAGCGACCCAGTTCGAGGGTCTCGGCATACAGCCGGATGAGAGCCAGCGGCGTGCGCAATTCATGAGAGACGTTGGCGACAAAGTCGGATTTCAGGCGTGCCAGCTTCATCTCCCGGGAAATGTTTCGGTAGGTGAGAAAGATGCCTCCGGCCAGGAGGAGGGAAAGCGCGCCGAGGACCGTATAGTTGTAGCGGAGAAATCTTGACCCGATATCGGCAATGGTGATGCCTGTGTACTTGATGCCGACCACGAATCCCTGCCCCAGAACGTCGCCAAAGTTGCGCTCGACCTCCGGCTTGCCGCCATCCCAGTTTGCGGAAGTGACCCAGGGGTTAGGATCTTTCGTCGGGTGAATCATCATGGCCGGCGGATTTGCGTCCGAGCGCAAAACGCTACTTTTGCTGTGCAGAGTGTCTCTGATCACCTCGGGGAAAAAACTCTTGCGCAAGTAGTCCTCGTCAAAGGAGACAACTCCCAGCGTGACATGGCCCTTGGGGACATCTGGGGGGAGGAAATACGCGACGTTCCAGTAGCTGCGCGCATTGTCTTTGAGCATCCAGCCGCCGTAGAAACCGACGGGCGGTTCGTCCTGCTCCACCATGGCCCGCAAGTGCGCAGCTATGTCCGGAGCTTCCACCGGGAACCA
The DNA here is from genome assembly GCA_035623175.1 of Candidatus Limnocylindrales bacterium. Lineage (GTDB taxonomy): Bacteria > Acidobacteriota > Terriglobia > Acidiferrales > UBA7541 > Acidiferrum. The sequence continues at coordinate 38,944 of DASPTY010000113.1, forward strand.
CTGCTGAATCATGTTGATGTGTTCCTCTACGCGCGCACAAAATGCGGGGTCGTCACCATGGGCAGGTTGTGAGGCACTCGCCCATAGCTTGCTCGTTTTGTCGTAAAAGATTACATACGCGAATTCAGGGTGCGTCGCGACAACATGCTCTAGCTGTGCTTTGATCCTGGCACTGTCACCGGAGCCGGGAAACTCCTTGCGGACAGATGAAACCAAATCATTGGCCCTCATCCAGCTTTTCTTTTCGGCAATCTTCAGCACATAGCCGAAGTCGCGCTGGATAGCCGCTTCGATGGCCTGATCGCGTTGGATGTGCTTCAAGTTCCAGATGCTGAAACCCATCAAGGCCGCCGCAGGAAGGACAATGGCCAGCTCCAGTGTAAGGAGCGTCTTCGTGCGGTCCGTCAAACGCCACTTCTTAGACATGCTTTTCCTCACGAGATCATGCGCTTGCTTCGAGCATGAACAAGACTATAAAGACCGCGAAAGGGGAGAGTGTCAAGCGGTCGCAAAGGATTGTAAAAAGATGTAAAAAGCGGGTGGGAGAAGGCCAGTGGCGAGCAGGAATTACATCGCTGGGCGTTACCGGCTGTTGGATCGGGTTGGTTTTAACTTCAGCCGTGGGAACGGGTTGCGATCATTCGTACCGTAGAGCGACATTCGGGTCGACGTCAGCGGCGCGGCGCGCCGGGACAAGGCAGGCGACCGCACCAAACAAGACCATGATGACCATTACAGATGTCAACGTAAGGGTGTCGGTCGCGGAAATGCCCCAAAGCTGGCTTGCGAGGAAGCGCGTCAAAGCGAGGCTGGTCAGGAAACCAATCGCGACGCCCACGGCCACCAAGCGGAGTCCTTTTGCCAAGAAAATTTTCAAGATGCTTCCCTTGGTGGCGCCCAGGGCCATGCGAATGCCAATTTCATGCGTGTGCAAGGAAACGACATAGGCCATGAGACTGAAGATGCCGATCACAACAAGAAGCAATCCGATGCCAGCGAACGCGCCGCTGGTGATGACGTCAAACCGAGGCTGCGTATAGCTAAACAGCGACAGAAGCTCCTGGAGGGTTCCAGTGCTTGTAATGGCCATGTTGGAGTCCACGGCCCAGACTTCACGTCGAACCGCAGGCAGCAGGGAAGTGGGCGGCACCGCGGTACGCGCGAGAAGGATTCTCTTTTGGGCGCTTGCAAGGATCGTGTAGGGCAGAAGTGCTTCAGGCAAAGGCGACTTCCGCACGTCCCAGTTTCCGAAATCTCGCACTACACCGACGACTTCAAAGTAGGCGTCGTGAGGGGCATTGGGAATCTCATCCAGGAAGTTCAGCTTAAATCGTTTGCCAATGGGATCCTCGCCGGGGAAGAAGCGTTTCGCCAGAGTCTCATTCACGACGGCAACGTGACTTCTCGAAGCGATTTCACTTTCTGAAAGCACTCTGCCGCGTTGCAAATGAAGCCCGAGTGTTTCAAAAAAACCTTCGCTGCAGAGGTCGTATCGGGTAAACCACGGATCGGCGTGCGTTTTCCCGGGAACCGTCGCATCACTGTATATTCCCCAGACGGGCGGCAATGAAAGAGCTACCGTCGCGGAGTTCACGCCGGGCAGAGCCTTCACGCGGAGAAGCACTTGCCGCAAAAACTCCTTTTCCTCTTCCGGCGTTTGGTGGCGGTCTTCCGGGACGTGCAGTTCAGCGAAAAGAATGGGTTTGGGATCAAAGCCGAGGTCGATGTGGGTCAAGGCCATGAAACTCCGGGTCAGCAAACCCGTGCCGGCCAGCAACACCACGGAAAGGGCCACTTGCGCAACGACAAGTGCGCCGCGAAGGGCGCCCTGGCGAAAAGAGGCGTTCACGCCCTTTCCGCTTCCCATCAGGCGTTCGTGCAAATTGCCGCGCAGGGTGTGGAGTGCCGGGGCGAGCCCGCAAATCACCGTAGTGAATAGGGCTATGCCCAGAGCAAAGAGAAAGACCACTGGACGGAGCCCGATCACTGCTTCGTCGGGCAAGGGGTCTGAAGGAATGGTGGCCGAGATGCCCTCCAGGCCGAAGTACGCGAGGATACACCCAACCACGCACGCCATCCCCGCCAGCACGAAACTCTCGAGAAGGAGTTGCCGGATGAGGCGGCTCCGGGGCGCACCCAAGGACACACGGACCGCAATTTCCTGTTCGCGAACAGTAGCTTTGGCAAACAACAAATTGGCCACGTTGCTGCAAGCAATGAGCAGCAGGATCGCCACTGCGCCGAAGAGGGCGTAGAGCATGAATTTGAAATCGCCCATAGAAGTTTCCATGAGGCTCCGAACGCTGACGCTGAATTGCTCCGGATAATCCTTGGGATAGACCTTCGAATGGTTCTTCGCCAGCGCCTCAAATTCGGCGGTGGCCGCTTGAAAGCTTGTGCCCGGTTTGAGCCGGCCAACGGCCCAGAGGCGTGCCGGAATGTTCCCAACCAAGTTGGCACCTTCCGCGTTTGGACGAAGCCCCAAGGGGATCCAGAGGCGGCCGCTGGATGCTTGGAATCTCGGCGGCATGACGCCGACCAACGTGCGCTGCTTGCCGTCCACCAGGAAGCTCTTGCCGACAATGCTCGGATCGGCATTAAAGTCAGACTTCCAGATCTTGTAGTTCAGAACGAAAACAGGCGGCGCATCCGGCTTTGCGTCGTCGAGTGTGATCCCGCGGCCAAGAAGCGGCGGAATGCCGTAAAAATCAAAGGTATTGGCGGTAACGACGGCGGCTCCGAACATGGTGGTGCCGTCGCCCTTCTTGAACAAGACCATATCGTTGTAGCTTCCTATCATGTCCTCGAAAACGTGGTTTTGCTGGCGGTAATCGAGGAATTCAGGCATGGTGAAACTATCGCGGTCGCCATCCGTGTCGCCGGTTTGTTTCAAGCTGTGGATGCTGATCGTCGCGAGACGGTCCGCCCCTTTGTAAGGGAAAGGGTCGAAACGCAGGTTGTATACGACGCTGAACATCACGGTGGTGGCGGAAATGCCGAAAGCCAGAGTGAGAATCGCCACAAGGCTAAACCGGGGATCTTTGCGAAGAGTTCGGATGGCAAAACGGAAATCGCGGACGAGGGAGTCAAGGTGCATTTCCCATTTTGTGTCCCGCACTTCTTCCTTGACCCTCTCGAGGCCGCCGAATTCGAGCAGCGCCACGCGCCGCGCTTCCGCTGGGGACATGCCTGCGCTGACGTAATCAGCAATTTGCTGTTCGAGATGAAAGCGCAGCTCATTGTCGAGTTGTGCCTCGACGGAAGACTTATGCAAAAGGCGGCGGAGCCAACGCATCGTCTGCCTCCTATTCGACAGCGCGGAGAATCAGGGCGACTGCCTCTGTGAGCCGTTCCCACTCGAAACGTTCTGTTTCCAGGTGTTTCTGCCCCTTCTTGGTGAGCGCGTAGAATTTTGCTTCGCGCCCCGTGTCGGTGTCCCTCCAATCAGCCTGCAACAAACCGCGATCCTCCAGGCGGTGAAGCGCGGGATAGAGGGAGCCTTGGTGCACCTGGAAATAGTCTTTGGAAATTTGCCGGAGGCGCTGGGCAATGGCATAGCCGTGGCAAGGGCCCAGCGCGACGATTTTGAGGATGACCAGATCGAGAGTGCCCTTGAGGAACTCGGGTTTTCCATCCATGATGGTGATACCTAGCCTGCCGACATATAGAGCAAGAGGGTCGGGTTGTCAAGCACGAATTGCCATGGCTTTTTTCGTGGCAGGGAGGTAATATGCAACCTGGAGGTTGCATATGCAAACAGACCGGATTGAGAAGCGCATCGAGCTGAAGGCGCCGGTGTCTCGGGTGTGGCGCGCGCTGACGGATTACAAAGAGTTTGGCGAGTGGTTTCGCGTGAAGCTGGAAGGCCCGTTCGTGCCTGGGAAGGTCACGCGCGGGCACATTTTGCATCCCGGATACGAGCACATCGTATGGGAAGCGGTCATCCAGAAGATGGAGCCGGAGCGGCTCTTTGCGTTCACCTGGCCGCAGATCAAGTCGTTGGACAAAGCGGACTACTCATCGGACTACTCAAAGGCACCCAGGACGCTGGTCGAGTTCCGGCTGGAGAAGACGGCGAACGGGACGCTGCTGACGCTTACGGAGTCCGGGTTTGACAAGCTCCCCGCAGATTTGCGCGGGGAAAACTTCCGCCGGAATGAGGGCGGCTGGGCGCAGCAGATGAAGAACATCGAAAGCTATGTCACGAAGAGTTCATAACCGCAGTTCCGCCAGACGACGGACGCACGCGCCTGTTTTTGCGGCGCTGGGTGACGAGACGCGGCTGTCGCTGGTCGCGAAACTGTCGGGCGGGCAGAGAAGTTCGATTTCACAGCTCACGGAAGGCTCCAGGTTGACGCGGCAGGCGATCACCAAGCATCTTCGCGTGCTGGAAAGCGCGGGAATCGTACGCGGCGTCCGCGCGGGACGCGAGAGCTTATTCCAGTTTGATCCGAAGCCGATTCAGGAAATGAAGGACTACCTCGAGTTCGTCTCCGAGCAGTGGGACCAGGCGCTCGCCCGGCTGAAGGTGTTTGTGGAAGATTGAGCGCCGGACGAACGATCGGCAATTCGAAGAGGCCGCCCACGAGGAGGCAGGAGCATACCGGCCTTCGCTTGGGCTTCTCCCACCCCGAAGGTACAGGGGCGACCCTGTTCTTGCGACTAGTTACCTTCAAGCAAGCAGTTCCGCTAATCTAATTGCGACGCGCCCTCCCGTGGACTATCTTGTGCTTACCCCGGGCCGGAAATCTGCGTGGGGTGTGTTGTCCCTTGGGAGGACCGATGTGGGGGAATAAAAAGCCGGAAACGCCGCAAAGCGCGCAACCGGAAACAAAAAATTTTCCAGTGAATCCGCCGCAGAAGACAGCTGCGGCTACTTGGGAGGGAACTACTGCAATGAGTACAGATGCTATGCGTCCGTTAGGGGCCACCGCTGACCGCTCGACGGCACGGCTCGGACCCAGCCTGCATATCAAAGGTGAAATCTCCGGCAACGAAGACCTGACGATCGACGGAACGGTCGAAGGTCTCGTGCAACTGGACGAGCGCAAACTAACGGTTGGCGCCACGGCCAAGTTGACCGCGGACATTATCGCCCGCGAAGTGGTGGTCTACGGCACGGTGAAGGGAAATCTCCGGGCCAAGGACCGCATCGAAATCAAGAAAGACGGATCCGTTAACGGCGATCTGACCACCGCGCGCATCATGATCGAAGACGGCGCGTACTTCAAGGGCTCCATCGAGATTGACAAGAGCGCGGAAAAGGAATCCGGAGCGGGTTCGTTCGCGCGCACGGCGGCGACGCCTTCCACTGCGGGCGTCGGACCGAAGACCATTTAAGTTTGATTCACGCATAGTCTGTACTCCTAAGGCGGCGCCCCGAGCGAATCGGGGCGCCGTTTCTTATTTTTGGCTGCCCCCTCAAAGTATTTAATAACTTGACAAGTCAATAACAGGTAGCTATGTTGGCGGCAAGGCCCCCAGATTCCCAGTGGCCGGGCCGGTGGCCGCCCCAGGCCTGAACGTGCCACATGGGTTCTCCTGATCAGGAGCCGCGCCATGCGGAGAGGCGTCCGCAGCGTCCAACTTCTCGCTTGCGCCCTTGCGATCTCCACCGGTGCGTGTGGAGGATGCGGGGGTGGTGGTGGGAACCAACCCCCTCCTCCGCAGCCGGACTTTGCGCTTGGACTTTCCGCGAGCACGGTAACGATTTCGCAAGGCAGCACCAGTTCGCCGGTCAACGTTTCCATCACGGCGGAAAACGGGTTTTCGGCTGAAGTTCAAGTTTCTTTCACGGGATTGCCCGCCGGCGTGGCCACGAATCCTGTTGCGCCGTTCTCCGTCGCCGCGGGCCAAAGCGTTTCCGTACTGTTCGGAGCGGCTTCGAATGCCGCGCCGGGGCAATTCAATGTGACCGCGCAGGGCACCAGTGGTGCGTTGACTCATTCCGCAGCGCTCTCGCTGGCGATTCAGGCAGTGAACAACGCAAATCTCCCACTCACGACGTATGTGGAAAACGATTCGGTCGCCTTGCTCGACAACCCTGCGAGTGAACCTCGACGGCGTCACATCGTGTACGACTCCGGGAACCAGAGGTTCTATGTGGCGAATGAGGCGATGAACCGCGTCGAAGTTTATGCGGCAGCAAGCCCGGCGCTGCAGGCAACGATTGACGCGGCGGGCGCTTCGAGCGTGGATCTTTCGGTTGATAGAAAAACAGTGTGGGTGGGCACAAGCCTCGAGCAGATTCTCGCCGTGGATACCGGCTCGTTGCAGGTGAAGGCGCACTATCCGGTTGCAGGAATCACACCCATTCCTGGCGCGGTGTTTCTTCGGCCCACAGAAGTACTTGCGCTTGCGAGCGGCAAGCTTCTGGTAAGGTTGCGGCAAGCCAACGTGAGTGAAGCGCTGCTGGCGGCGTGGGATCCCACTTCAAACACATTCACGGACCTGACTTCGCTGGCGCCATCGGTATTCCAGAACGGAGTCGGCGTGCTCGCACGCTCCGGAGACCATACGCGAGTGCTTGCGGCCGCAAATGACGCGAGCGGGGAGTTGGCAGTCTTTGATGCAAACGGAAATCTGCTTTCGGGACCGCAGGCGCCGCTGGCCGGAGCGATCTCCGCGGCCGCTGCGGATGCAGATGGAAGCCGCTTTGCCGTGGCCATCACTGCCAATAGCGCCGCGCAGGTGCTTCTGTTGGATTCCAACTTGAATTTACTGGGAAGCTATGCGACTTCGGGCGCGAACGGGCTGGTGTTCTCACAGGATGGGCAATCGTTGTTCGTGGATGAGGCTTACGGGAATGCCAGCGTCGTTTCTGTGCTTGCGGTTGTGAGTTTGCAAAAGACGGGTCAAATTCCCGACTTCGCGATTCAGGGGTTGCCGACACGGATTGAAGAAGCGGGGGGAAGCACGTTTGTATGCGGGCTGGGCAATCGCGGCGTGAGCTTTCTGGATGTCTCGCAGCCGGGTTCACTTCCGAACGTGACGCCTGTGTTTGCGAGTGCGCCCGCGGCGCAACCGTCGGAAGGCCCCGTGGCGGGTGGGACATCTGTAACGCTGAGCGGAGCGAATTTTTCCACGAACGCGCAATTGCGGTTTGGCGCGCTCAATCCCATCAGCGCAACGGCGGTTAATGGTTCCCGATTGCAGGCTGTTTCGCCTGCGAGCACTGCGAACGGGCCGGTGAATCTGACCGCGTATTTCTCGAATGGCTGGATGGCCGTCGCGCCTGGTGCATTCAGCTATGGCCCAAGCATCGTGCGCGTGCTACCGAATGCAGGCGTGCCCGCCGGCGGTGACACCGTGACCGTACTCGGATACGGCTTCGGCGGCAGCCTCGGAAACGCTTCCGTCAAGGTCGGAGGCCAGAACGCAGCGATTGTAAGCGTGGACGCGCTTCCCGCATTTTCGTCAACACTGGGACTCGACAATACATTTCCATTTCCGCTGGAGCGAATTCGCTTCACAACGCCATCCGGCACGCCCGGCAAGGCGGATCTTTCGATTGCATCTGGCGCGGGCTCAGTTACTGCAATAAAAGCATTTCAATACTTGTCCTCGAGTCAGACTTACGGCAACGCAGGCTTGCACAAATTTATGGTTTACGACGAGTCGCGGCAACGCGTGTTTCTGAGCGCGACGGATCATGTGGATGTCTTCGACCTGAAGACGCAGGCTTTCGTGCAGCCCATCGAGCCTCCGCCGAATGGACCGCCGCCGAGCGCAGGGTTGCGCGGTTTGGCGCTCACGCCGGACCATTCGCAGCTCGTCATCGCGGATTTTGGCTCGCAGAACGTCTATCTAGTTAATCCAGATGGGGGGTCCAACAACGGTACATCGGTCCATGTAGGAGGCGTCGCGGGCTATCTGAATTCCGGGCCGTCGCGAGTCACGGCTACGAGCGCGCAGACCGTATTTGTCGGATTGAGTGGAGAGGGCGGCTCGACAGGAGCGTGCGACAACTGCCTCGGTCAGATGAATCTTTTGGCGAGCCCTCCGTCGTTCGAGCCTGCGCCGCAGCCGGAGGTCGCCTCCCTGACCGGCGCGCCGCTGTTGCAAGCGGATGCGGCTGGTGACACAGCATATCTTGCCTACGACACCGCGCCCGGCGGACCCGTGGCCGTGTGGAACGCGGCCGCGCCGAACTCGTTCGCGCTCTCGACCGCGAATGAGGCCGCCACCGATTTGACGACATCCGGTGATGGAACACTCTTCGCCATGCGCGCGCACAATACGACGGAAATTCGCGCGCCCGACCTGACCCTGGTTTCGACTCCGGCAACGGCGGAAGTCGAGAATGTGCCTGGCCGTGTTGCTGTGCCAGGTGTCGCGTTGCATCCCTCCGGCGCGCTGATTTACGAGCCATTTCTCGACGGCCCGCCGCCCGCAGCACCGCCAGCTTCCGGGATACGCGGCGGAATCGATATTCGCGACGCGCACAGTGGAAAGTTGCGCCTGCGAATTTACTTGCCCGAACCCTTCGCGATGCTGAATACGGACATTGATGGGTTGCACGGCGGCTTTCTCGCCGTGGATGAAAATGGGCAAAGATTGTTTGCTCTAACGACGAGCGGCTTGACGGTTGTTCAGCTGCCAAGCGTGCCGCTGGGGATTGGCACGCTGACACGTTCCTCGGGTACTGCTGCCGGCGGAGTGAGTGTGACCCTACGCGGTAGCGGATTTGTCAATGGAATCAAGGCCACCCTGGGTGGGGAATCCGCCGCGGTCACGTGGAAAGATATGAACACGCTGACGCTGACAACGCCTGCGACTTCTGCAGGCCCGCAACAGTTAGTGTTGACGAATCCTGACGGCGAATCCGTTTCTCTCGATGCGGCTTTCACCGCACAGTGAATTCCATTAACCTTTGAAGTGTCCGGCTCATCCAACGAGTGTGCCCAAGTCCTCCTGCCGCACATTCCTGAATCCGGGCCATGATGAAGTTCATTCTGAGAAAAATATGAACACACGCAAACTGGGAAACTCCGACCTGGAAATCACGCCGATTGGATTCGGCGCCTGGGCTGTCGGCGGCGGTGGCTGGGAGTTCGCCTGGGGCCCTCAAGACGACAGAGAATCCATCGCGGCGATTCACAAGGCGCTCGAGCTGGGCGTCAACTGGATTGACACCGCCGCGGTTTACGGACTTGGCCACTCGGAGGGGACCGTCGCGCGGGCGTTGAAAGACTGGCACGGCCGGCGACCATACGTTTTCACAAAATGCGTTCTGCGCTGGGATACCACAGGAAAAATCACGACAAATCACTCTGCCGGGTCTATCCGGAAAGAATGCGAAGACAGTTTGCGGCGACTGCAGGTGGAGACGATCGATCTTTACCAGATTCACTGGCCACCTGCAGACAATGGGCCGGGACTCGAGGAAGCTTGGCATACACTCGCTGCGCTGCAGAAGGAAGGCAAGGCGCGCTGGATAGGCGTCTCGAACTTTGACGCGGCGCAATTGAAGCGCGCGGAGAAAATTGCTCCGGTCACGTCGTTGCAGCCGCCGTATTCGATCCTGCGCCGCCAGATCGAGGAGCAGACGCTGCCGTACTGCAAGCAGCGCAACATTGGGGTGATCGTGTATTCGCCGATGTTCTCGGGGCTTTTGGCGGGGAGTGTGACGCGTGAACGCGCTGCGGCGTTTCCCGCAGATGATTTTCGCGGACGCCACCCGGAATTCCGGGAACCGAAGCTTTCGAAGAATCTGGAGCTTGTGGAGAAGCTGAAAGAAATTGGGGCGCGGCACGGCCGAACTTCGGGAGAAGTGGCTATTGCGTGGACGCTACGGAATCCTACGGTGACGGGGGCGATCGTCGGCGCGCGGAATGCGAGGCAGGCGGACGGTGTGATGCGCGCGGCGAACTTTCGCCTGAGTGCGGAGGAACTTGCGGAGATCGAAACATTTTCGAGCGGCGTGGCAAAAGCGAAGGCCGCGCTCTAAGGCGCTTTGGCGCTACGCGCGAAGGTAATCGCCGCGCCACTGCTTCACCATCTGCTTGATGGTTTTCGGGTCGGTGATTTTATCGGTCAGGACTTTACACGCCAGATCCGGCAATTCGCCGTCGCTGGCAAATCGCAACGCGACCAATTGGACCGGCGAGAATTCCTCAATCCGCGGCTTCAAATCGTCGGGCAGCAACCGGCTCATGCGCTGGCGTTCCTCCATGCGGATGACGCGATCCTGCACGCGCAGAGCGAAGAGGCGCGCGTGAAACATCAGTACCACGAGGGCCAGCGCCGTAAGCACCCGGATCAAAGCGTCCCAAGTAAACCAGCCGCGTACCAACCGATCGATGGACCATGCAAAATTCAGAAGCAGCACCGGCATCACAAAAAAGTGAAATGTGGGCACCCACCTCACGTGATTGGAATAGTTTTGTTCCGCCATTTTTTTCTTCTCCTTTATTGCGTTCACATCTTAGCAGACCTGACCGGGCGGCCAGTTATCCTCCGGCAACACGAATAAGCAATCTCGTTCCACTCCCTCCGCACAGGCGCAAAATCATCCAATGCAAATGCCGCTTCCCGAAGGAAGCGAGGAGAACGTCATGTCCAACCTGAGCCTCGCCAGAATCATGTACGGCACGAACGAGGATTTTCACGCAGCAGTTTCGATGCAAGGAGTCAGCTTGAGGTCACCTGCGGCCGGACTCAATCCCACGAATGCTGCTAGCGACAATGCCGGGTCTGGCTCTGCTTCGTTCAGTGAATTGCTGCACAGGGCGTGGGCGTCGCTCACAGACAAGAAATAGGCGCTTCAAACTGAAGGCAGCACCCTTACTTTGGGACCACCTCGTTCTTGAAAATCTCCCCGTTCTTCATCACAAATTTCACTTTTTCCAGCTCGTTGATGTCCTTCAGAGGATCGCCGCTCACGGCGATGATGTCGGCATAAGCGCCGGGCGCGATGACGCCGAGAGTACCCTTTCTATCGAGCATGTCTGCCGCGCGCGACGTTGCCGATTGAATCGCGTCCATCGGAGACATTCCCAGCACGACCATGTGCGGGAAATCCTGCGCTTCGGGCTCCTCCCAGGGAATTCCGCCGATGTCGGTGCCGTAGACAATTTTCAAATGGGCGCGCACGGCCTTGCGAAAGGTAGTCTCGTGCACGAGAGCGCGGACGCGGTCGCGTTTTCCCTGGGGCGAATTTTCGGGGGCGTGGTCCTTGTAGTAAACCGAGAGTGTTGGGCAATACCACGTACCTTGCTTGGCCATTTGCTCGATTTGCGCGTCGGTCATTTCCAGGCCGTGCTCGATCGAATCGCAGCCGCCATCGAGCGCGCGCTGCATGCCGACACCGTTATAAGCGTGGCAGGCGACCTTCTTTCCCCAGCCGTGGGTTTCGTCCACGATGGCTTTCAATTCCTCAATGGTCAGCGTGGGCTGAGAAACGAGATGGCCTTCCGGATCAAGCCAGGAGCGGTGAGTCATGTACACCTTGATCCAGTCGGCGCCGTGATCGAGTTGCTCGCGCGCGGCCTTGCGAGCTTCGACCGGACCGTCAATAATCTGCACGCCTTTGGGCATGGTAAGTTCGGGCGCATAGCCTTCGAGGTTGTAGCCGCCGGTGGTGGAAATGCCGCGGGTCGAGCAGAAAAGCCGCGGGCCGGGAATGGTTCCTTCTTCGATGGCTTGCTTGATGCCGACGTCGCCGTAGCCGGCGCCCTCGGTCTCAACGTCGCGAAGGGTGGTGAAACCCTGTTCGAGCGCGCGGCGAGCTGCGTTGGTGGCGCGCGCGGCTCGCAGAGCAAATCCGGCCTTCAAGATGTTCGCGTCATAGCCACCTTTGGCAGGCTCTTCGCCCCAAAGGAAAATGTGGGTGTGCGCGTCGATCAAGCCAGGGAGAACTGTGGCGTTTGAAAGATCAATGACCTTGGCATCGGCGGGGATGGCCGCGGCGGCGTCGCTCACTTTTTCGACACGGCTGCCACGTATGAAAATTAGCTGGTTCTTCTTCACCGAGTCGGATTGGCCGCCAATCAGCGCACCCGCGCGGATTACAACCAGGGACGGCGAGGCACCTGCAGGGGATTGCGCGCGCGCGACGGCGGCAAAGCAAACGATAAGAGTGACGAGCAGAACGATCCTTCTCATAGCTCACCCCGATTCTCCGGCTGGCTCCCGATGGGTCTGATCTTCGTCATTCCGAACGCAGCGAGGAATCTCTCTTTCCCGCGAAATCAAAGCAAGAGAGATTCCTCACTCCGCAGACTCCGTTCGGAATGACGTGTCAATTTTAGGTGCCGAGAAGATTGCACTGAATCCTTTTATACCCGTTCTGTTCCGCCCACAAGCTGAGTGGGATGGCGGCGAGGTCGTCCACGAGGGGAATGGCGTGACCGTCCTTGGTGAGGTCAATGGTGCGCAGAAAGAATTTGCAGGTGTCGCACGTTTCAACGCGGATGTGCGGCAATTCCTCGGCAATGTAGACAGGAAGTTGCTGCTCACGTTCTTCGCCACAGTGGGCGCAGAGAATGCGGCGGAATTCCCATTCCAGGGAGCAGAAGGAGCATTGAAGAAAACGCTTGCCGCCGTCCCCTTCCTGGCGAAGTACACCGAGCAGGGGCAGGGAATTGCAGCGTGGACAGCGGCACACGGTCATCGGCAAGACTGGCGGCAGCATCGCGCTGACCACGAATTCGGCGTACGGCTGAAGAAAAGCCCGCACGAGAAATTCCTGAAGGGGTTCTATTGCCGCAGAATCGTCTGCGCTAGCTTCTGACGAGTTCTCGAGTAAGCCGGTTTTCCAGAACTCCGAGAGCGCTTCCTGCCACTGGGTCTCTCCCTGCAATCTCAATTGACGGGCATGTGCAGCCAGCGGGCCCGGCCCACGTTGTTCGATCACGGAAAGAAATTTCCCGAAAGGGTCCAGCAGAATCGGCAGATTCAATTCCGAGCGCAGGTCACCGTCAGTTGGAACGACGGGCTGCTTGCCCCACCACTTGGGCAGTTGATCGGCAAAATCATTTTGAAACGCGGCGACGTGCCGGTAGAAGTCAAGGACCTCGCGGGCGAACGGATAACGCGAAGCAAGGAGTGCGGCACGGTCAATGCGGGTGCGGTAGTTCGTTTTCCCGCTAGCGAGAAAAGTCATTTCTGCGAATTGGAGGAACCGACAATCTCCTCATACCATCCCGGATGATAGCGCTTGGCGAAGGCCATGGAAACATCGCCGCGGATGACGGAGCCGAACGCGCCGCGCTCCGCAAAGACGCCCATGTAGATGTGAATCAGGAAATTTCCCATGGTGACGAGCGCAGCGAGCGGATGCAGGATGATGGCGACGTAACGCAGCCAGCGCAGACTCCAGGGAAGGGAATCGGTGAACCAAAGAACGAGTCCGGTCAGCAGCAGAACAACACCGGCATAGAAAAAGCTCCAGAAAAGGAATTTTTGTCCGGCATTGTAACGGCCCGCGGGCGGCATCTTGTCGTCCTGGTTCGTCGCGTACAAGTGCAGCGAGTTCCACCATTCGCGATCTATGGGCACAAAGCGCATCTGCTTCGCCCACATCGAGTACATGTACACGACGGAGCCAACGAAAATCAGTCCCGCCCAGGGATGCAGCATGCGCGTGATTTGACCGCCACCGAGCACGATGGCCACCCAAAACATCCAGGGCGTCCAGAACGCGGCGCCGGTGGCGGCCAGATAGAGGTAGGAAGCGGCGGCGACCCAATGGACGAGGCGCTCGCGAAGCGTGTAGCGGAGGACGTGATGGTGAAGCGCGAGTTGTTCGGGATGGGTCATGGCAGTCCTCCCGCAGCGCGAATGTCTTCTTCGTCGCGAGCCTTGGGTCCGTAGCGGAGGAAGTGCACGAACAACGCGATCGCGCCACCAACAACCGCGAGGTTGCCCAGCCACTTCAGCGGATGCTTCCACAGCTTGACCATCAGCGGAATGCTCGGATCGCTGGGCAGGCCGCCGTAGAGTTCGGGCCTGGTGGCGTCATGAAGAACGTAGATCACGCCGGTACCGCCGACGCCCGGGGGATCGTAGACGCCGGCGTTCGTAAAGCCGGAATGTTCGCGGAGCTGCTTCACGCGCTGCGCGGCAAGGTCGCGCATGTCGTCCTTGGTGCCGAAGTGCAAGCAGCCAGTAGGGCAGGACTTGATGCAAGCGGGCTCCAGGCCTTCGCTGACGCGGTCGGTGCAGAGCGTGCACTTGTAGACGCGCTTGGTCACGGTGTTGAGCTTCGGGACGTTGAAGGGGCAGCCGGCGATGCAATAGCCGCAGCCAATGCACTTGTCCTGCTGGAAATCCACGACGCCGTTCGTGTATTGCACGATGGCGCCATCGGCGGGACAGGCTTCCAGGCAGCCGGGCTCGGCGCAGTGCATGCACTGGTGCTTGCGCATCAACCACTGGAGCGAACCGTCTTCGCGTTCGTGTTCGTTGAAGAGAATCAGGTTCCAGTAATTCCAGCGCGTGTCCGGCATCGTCTGATAGGTGTTATCAAACGTGGTCGGAGAAAACGGCATGTCGTTCCATTCGACACAGGCGACTTCGCAAGCCTTGCAGCCGATGCAGGTGGTGGTGTCGATGAGTTTGCAGACGAGTTCCTGGCGCTGGGTGTCCTCGCCCGGAACGGTGCCGGCGTGACCGCTGATTTTCTGAACGCGTAGTGTCGCTTGGCTCATGGCGGCTCCCTACGCTTTCTCGACCTTCACGAGGAATCCCTTGAATTCCGGCGTGAAGGCGTTGGGATCGATCACGGTCGGCGTCAACATGTTTGCAGGCATCTTGGAAGTTTTTTCCCCATCCTCCGCGATCCCGCGGTAGCCCCAGTGGATGGGAATGCCGATCTGGTAGGTCTTCTTACCATCGATCATCATGGGTTTGATGCGCTTGGTGACCATGGCTTTGGCGACATATTCGCCGCGAATGCTGGAGACCCGCACTTTTTCCCCGCCGCGAAGGCCCATCTCATTGGCCATCTCGGCGGGAATTTCCACGAACGGCTCAGGAATAAGCTGCACGTTCATGGGATTGTTCTTTGTCCAGTAGTGATAGTGCTCGGTGAGGCGGTAGGTGGTGCAAACGACGTTATAGCCGTCCTTCGGCGTGCCGAGCTTGTCGTCGGGAGTCTTAAAGCGCTTCACGACCGGGTTGTGCGTCTGCTTCGGATGCAGAGGATTCTCGATGGGGTTTTCGACCGGTTCATAGAATTCAGGGAAGGGCCCGTCGACAAATGCGCCAAGCGGCGCAAAGATTCGGCCCAGTCCCTCGGGGTTCATAATGAACGGCCCCATGTGGTCCTTGGGAGGGGAGTCGGCCTTGAAGTCCGGGACGTCGTTGCCCACCCATTTCTGCGCCGGTTCGCTCCACCAAACCTGGCGCCGCGTAGCATCCCATGGCTTGCCGTCCGTATTGCAGGAGGCGCGGTTGTACAGAACGCGGCGATTGGCCGGCCATGACCAGCCCCAGTTCTGGTGCACGCCCATGCCGGAAGGATCGCTGGCATCGCGGCGCATGGTCAGGTTGCCTGCTTCCGAGTGCGAGCCGCAGTAGATCCAGTTGCCGCAAGCGGTGCTGCCGTCGTCCTTCAGCCAGGCAAAGCCAGGCAGTTGCTGGCCCGCCTTCAACTGCTGCTTGGTCACCGGATCTTCGGCGTCGGCAAAAGTCTTGCCATTGATTTCTTTCAACACTTCGGCAAGCGACGGGTTGGAAGGATCGGTGTAGGCCCAAGTCAATTTCAGGATGGGATCGGGGAACTTGCCGCCTTCCTTCTGGTAGAGTTCGCGCACCTTCAAGAAAATCTGCGCAACGATGGCTTGGTCTAGGCGGCAGCCGGAAGGAGTCGGAAGGGCCACATTCTTCCACTGCAGCCAGCGCGCTGAGTTGGTGAACGTGCCGTCTTTCTCCGCAAAGCCGGCGCACGGCAAGCGGTAGACCGTGGTCTGAATCTTCTTCATCTCCTCGGTGGACGTGCCGGGAGCTTTCCAGAATTCGCTGGTTTCGTCAGGATAAATTTCCCCGACGACCAGCCAGTCGGCTTTTTTCAACGCGTCAATATTCTTCTTGGTGTCCGGGCCGATGGCGACGCCATTCATGCCAAAGGCGAACAGGCCCTTGACGTTGCCGTTGTACATGTCGTCCCAGATGTAAGTCCACGAGTAGTTGCGATCCACCTTGGGCAGAAAATCGTAGGCCCAATCGTTCTGCTTCGTAGCTGCATCGCCATACATCGCCCGTAAAAGGCTGACGGCGAACTTCGGCGTATTGCCCCAGTAGTTGAACGAAGCCCACTGCGTCGGCTTCGAAGGCGTGGGCGTGAGGCGCTTCATCCAGCCCTCGAACGAACCATCCGCAGGGTTGGGCACCTTCAGGTAGCCGGGAAGGTTATCGAAAATCCCGGCCATGTCGGTGGCGCCCTGAATGTTGGAATGCCCGCGCAGCGCATTGACTCCGCCGCCGGCGCGTCCCACGTTGCCCAGCAACAGTTGGAGCATCGCCCCGGTGCGAATGGTTTGTGTGCCGGAGGTGTGCTGCGTCCATCCGACCGCGTAGATGACGGTAGCGACTTTTTTCGTATCGCCATCCTTGCGGATGGAGGTGAACAGATCCGCAGCCTTCACGAATTGGTCTTTGGGAATGCCCGTAATGCGCTCGACCATCTCTGGCGTGTAGCGCGAGTAGTGCTTGCGCAGGAGTTGGAACACGCAATTGGGATGCTGGAGCGTCAAATCATAGGCTGGCTTTTCCGGAAGGGCCGGAAGCGGCGCGGGGGTGCCCGGAGGATGGGCCGCGGCTGCGAGGACGTGAGGCGCGCCTACCAGCTTGCCGCTGGCATCCCCGCCAGCGTAATTCCAGGTGGATCGGTCGTAGGATTGCGTCTTGGCATCAAAGCCGGAGAACACGCCGTCGTCTTCCGGCAGCTTGAAGCCGTCGTGCAGGATGTATGCCGCGTTCGTGTAGTTGACCAGATAATCTTTGGCGATGCGGTTGTTCTCAATCGCATAGCGAATGAAGCCGCCGAGAAACGCGATGTCCGCCCCCGAACGAATCTGGAGGAAGAGGTCGGAGACGGCTGCTGTCCGCGTGAAGCGCGGGTCCACGACGATGAGTTTGGCGTTGCGGTTCTTCTTGGCTTCAATGACCCACTTGAAGCCGCAGGGATGGTTCTCCGCCGGATTACCGCCCATGACCAACATCATGTCGGTATTCTTGATGTCCACCCATCCATTGGTCATTGCGCCCCGGCCGAACGTTGGTCCCAAACTTGAGACCGTGGGGCCGTGTCAAACCCTGGCCTGATTTTCCAGATGCACGACCCCCAGGGCGCGCATGGACTTGACCACGAGGAAATTGAACTCGTTTGTATCGGTGCAGCCGCCGGTCCAGGCGATGGATTCACAGCGGTTCACGCGATGGCCTGCGGCATCGGTCTCGATGAAGGTGGCATCGCGAGTTTTTTTGACTTTATCGGCAATCTCCGCGATGGCTTGTTCCCAGGAGATGTCCTCCCAATCCGTTCCACCGGGCCGGCGCACCTGCGGCTTCAGCAACCGGCGGTCATTCAGGATGTCCTGCTCGAGAGAGGCGCCCTTGGGGCAGAGCGTGCCGCGATTGATGGGGTGATCCGGGTCGCCCTCGACGTGGACGACCTGCGCGGTGACGTTCTTGGCGCGGTCCCCGATGGTGTAAATGATGACGCCGCAACTGACCGAGCAATAGGGACACGTGGAGCGAGTCTCATTGGCGCGAGCAATTTTCAGGGTGCGGAGTTGCGCGTAGGCAGGCTGGAGGTCGAACCCAAAGACGGCAGCGGCTGCGCCGCCGATCGTTGCGATTTTGAAGAAGTCCCGGCGTGACGCATCCATAGTTCCCCCCTGAGCGGAGATGGGAAAATCGGCGCTGTCTTTCTTATTTGTTGCCCCAATGCCACCCGATACCAGGAAGACACTAAGGGCGAGGCATCTCTTTTAGTTCTTTCCACCCTGTTCTGTCAAGACGAAGAGGAGGGGCTGAGGGTGGGGTGTCCTGAGGAATCTGCTTATCCTGGAAGATCTGAAAAAAGCAGATTCCTCGCTTCGCTCGGAATGACAATTGCAGCTTATTTTGCGGCCGGGTAGACGATCGGCCTAATGGTTGAGTCCCACTAAATCAGGTTGATGGACTTGGCGTGGACCATCAACTGCTCGCGGAAGTTGGGGTGCGCGATGCTGATGAGGGCCAGGGCGCGTTCGCGAGTGGATTTGCCGCGAAGATTGACGCAGCCGTATTCGGTCACGATGTGCTCGACGTCCATGCGCGTGTCAGTGGACATCTGGACGTGCGGTACGATGCAGGAAATGGTTCCGTCCTTGATCGCCGATTTCAGCCCGATGAACGACTTTCCACCGCGCGAAAACGACGCGCCCTTGACGAAGTCAAACTGGCCACCCGAGCCGCTGTACTGGTGACCCTTGATGAATTCGGCGTTTACCTGGCCATAGAGATCGATTTCAATGGCCGTGTTCACGCTCATCATGTGGTCGTGCAGGGCGATGACGTGAATGTCGTTCACGTAGGACGAGGCGTAACTCTCGATCGAGGGGTTGTCGTTGATGAAATCGTAGACTTCGTTGTCGCCGATGGCGAAGGTGTACACATGCTTGCGCGGATGAATGGTCTTCTTGCGGCCGGTCGCTACCCCGCTCTTCACCAGGCGCACGAAGGCGTGGCTGAAGAGCTCGGAGTGGATGCCCAGATCATTGTGGTTCGCGAGATTGATGGCTACGGCGTTGGGCAGATTGCCGATTCCGAGCTGCAAGGTGGCGCCGTCGGGTATCTGCTCCGCGATGCACTTGCCGATTTTCAGCGAGTCCGCGTCGGGCTCGCCGTAGGGGACTTGCACCAGAGGCGCGTGATTCTCCACGATGGCTTGCACCTCGGAGATGTGCACCAGTGAGTCTCCGAACACGCGCGGCATATTGCGATTGACCTCAACGATGACGCGGTCGCAATGCCGTAAAACGGTAGAGGCATAGTCGTTGTTCGTGCCCAGGCTGAAATGCCCGGATTTGTCCATCGGGGACACCGTGACGACAAAGGTGTTGACGTGAATGTGCTCGGTGAGCGCGCGCGGAATGTTGGAGAAATTGACGGGGACGTAGCTGAGGTATTTTCTGCCCTCGGAAATTCCCAGGGCGACCATCTTGCGATCCGGATCACCCATAAAGAAGCAGCGCGCGTCCACCTTTGAAAGCACTTCGGGGCGAATCAGGGTCTCCTCGCTGTACTTCATGGAGTGCTGGTAATAGAGATTCAGACCCTTCAGGCTCCCGGCCAGGATGCGGTCGGCGACCGCTCTCGCCAGCCCCCCGGGCATTCCCGCTGCCAAGGCCAGGACCAGCGTGCTGCCGTCCTGGATAGTTTCGACGGCGTGCGCCGGGGTGGTCAGCTTGGCCGCGTATTGTTCGGTTGGTGATTGGTATCCCATGGAATCCTCGTTCGATGACCTGGTGGAGTGTCCAGCGGTGAGCGTATCCGCGAGCCTTTTAGGTTGACCCAGCCCTTGAGGAATTTGCAAGGGCCTGGAACACCACGGGGTGCATCATAAGCACATTGCCTACGGTTTTACCGCACGCGACTTCGGTACGGAAGTCCTATGTGACAAACGACGCACATTTGACAGAATTTCTGCTGCAATTCGGGTTGGTTGCCCAAAAATAGGAAATACGAGTAGTCCCGCCCGCCGGGAGGCGCGGACCTGTGTCCGCGGATGGGAATCCCACGAATTCGGAGGTCAAGGGAGCATTCGCGGCTCGCGTCGCGCGCATTATGACGGAAAAGGACAATTTCGTGCTTGATCGGGCCGCTCCGCCGTCGCCTTACCCTCGAGTTTTGCGCTCGCTCCTCCTGCCCTGCCTGGGAGTCGTTCTGGTTTCTCTGCTCGCGGCGGTTTTTCTTCGGCCCGGCAGAACTCTCGAAGCCTTCAGCGACCTGTCCCAGTTGGCGCTCACAGCCGTGCCGACTGTGCTCGCCTTCCAGAATTCCCTAAAGACCCATTCGCGAGTGCGCGCATTCTGGATGCTCATCTTCGTGGGCATGGCGCTCTGGACGGCGAGCTACGTCATCTGGACGACACAAGAAATCTGGTTTCAGCGGCCGGTTCCCGCCAATCCCTTCATGGACATTCTCGTTTTTGTCAAAATTGTGCCTCTCACCGCGGCGCTGGCCATCTGTCCCGATCTTGAATTCGATTCGCGGTACCGCGCGTTCGGCATTCTCGATTTCTCCATCCTCATTGTTTACGTTCTCTATTTGTACGTGTTTGCCGTATTTGCTTACCTGCTCCCACTGGAAGCTCCCGACATCTACAATTTTCGCTTCAACGTGGCCGACGCCGTCGGGAATCAGGTCTTCCTCATCGTTGCGGGAATTTCCGCGGTGCGTGCGCAGGGGTATTGGAAGGGTCTATACCGCATATGTTTCTTTGGCGTCTTCTGGCTGAGCCTGGGATCGGTTCTGGTCAACGTAGCCATTGACATGGGGCAATATTACACGGGCGGGTTCTACGACATCGCACTCGTCATCGCACTGGTCTCGTTCCTGTGTGTCCCGATCCTTGGGCGTGCCGAGGAAATGCGCGGCTCGAACCGTGTTGCCCCTCACCCCGCCGATGACGTGCCCCGCGCCACCACTTTCATTTCCTCACACCTCGCGATGCTGGTGACCCTCTCAACTCCCTTGATCGGGTACTGGTTGCTCTCCAGCACTTCCGCGCCGGCGCAACTTCGCCCCTTCCGCCTGGTCATCACTCTTCTGACCATCCTTCTCCTCACACTACAGCTTTCGATCAAACTGGACTTCCTCACCGCGGGACTTGTGGGTTCGCTGGAGCGGTTGTCGGAAACCTACTCGCGAATTGACCGCTACAAGACGCACCTGGCGCAGAGCGAGAAACTGGCGACGCTCGGAGAACTGGTTGCGAAAGTAGCCAATCAGATCAAGGACTGCATGACTGCGATTTTGGGGGCATCCATGCGGCTGACGTCGCGGCCGGATGGAGAGTCGCGCATCCAGAGCATGGCGGGAAAGATCGGGCAATACGCGCAGCGCACCGACGTGCTGGTGGACAACATGCTTCATTTTGCGCAGGAAACGCCGCTGCGGCTCGCGCCTGTGGAAGTCAAACCGCTGCTCGAAAGCGCCGTTCACCTGAGCCGTGTTGAGAAATTGCCCAAGGTGAGCGTGGAGATTATTCAGGAGACGGAATGCCCGCCGGTACGAGGGGATTCCAGCCAACTTCTGCACGTCTTTCTCCAGTTGATTTCCAACGCGATGGACGCGCTCGAAGAAGCAGGCGGCGGAAGTTTTGTAGCGGCAATCCGGCTCAACGGGGACCGGATGGTCGTGGAGTTCGCCGATTCCGGCGCAGGAATCAAGGAACCTCAGCGCGTGTTCGAACCGTTCTACACCACCAAGCCCGTAGGGAAGGGGACGGGGCTCGGTTTGAGCACCTGCTACGGAATCATTCAGCAGCATGCAGGGGACATTTACTGCCGGAATCGCGCGGAAGGCGGAGCCGTCTTCTCTGTTGTCCTGCCGCTGGCGACCGGGGGGCTGCCGCAAGACGGCGAGACCAAAGACTTGCTCGGGGAAGGTGTGCGGTGAATCCATCTCCCCGCCAGAAATGGTTTTTGGCTGCAGCGTCACTCGTGTTCGTGGCCCATCTGGGAGTCACGGTCATGGCGCGGCCGTCGTTCCGGCTCACGATGCTGGGCGATGCGTTTCCTTGCGTCCTGCTGGTTCTGGCCATTCTGGCGGTGCGAGAGAACTTCCGGAGTTCGCCAGGTATTCTGGACGTCTTCTGGAAAGTGTTTGCGGGCGGCCTGGGACTTCTGCTGTTGTCGCAATTGTATTGGCTCCAATATGACTGGCTCCGGCAGTATTCCGCCCCGACGCCAATCCCGGGCGATTCGATGTTTGTCCTGGCCCACGTTTTCTTCCTTTCCGCACTGGCGCTTCGCCCGCACTCTTCCTCGGCTGGACGCGATCTGCGCACGCGAAGCCTCGATTTCGTGCTATTGAGCGTGTGGTGGCTGTCTCTTTATTGTTATGTCTGCCTGCCGTGGCAGGTAGTGCTTCACGAGTTCGCGCACTACAATCCGAACTATTACACGCTGGCCTTCGCAGAGCATCTGGTGATCATCGTTTCGCTGGTCGTTCTGGGGGCGCGACGGACGGGCCTCTGGCGAAAGTTCTATCTCCAACTCATGCTGGCCTTCATTCTGATTGGCGCAGGCAACCTGCTTCTGAGCATAGCGATTGACCGCGGGTGGTATTACGCGGGGAGCTTCTACGACACGCCTTTCTTCCTGGCGCTGTATTTGTTCACGGTGGCGGCGTGTTTCGGGCCATCGCTGCAGCCGCGTGAAGACACTGCCCCCAATCGGGAGCTGAAGCAAAGCGTGTGGACTGCGCGCCTTGCCATGCTCGGCGTCTTTTCGCTTCCGTTGATCGCCCTGCTCGGACTGCTGGAAAGAGACGTGCCCGAGGGAGTGGAAAGTTACCGCCTGCGGGTCGTGTTTGTAGCCAGTATCACGCTGGCCGTGTTGGTGTATTGGAAGCTCAGCCTGCTGACGCGACAATTGGTTCATCTGGTGCAGTTGACGCGCGATTCCATCACAAAGCTGGAATCTGTGGAGCGGCAGGCGACACATTCCGAGAAACTCGTGGCGCTCGGGCGCCTGGCGGCGGGGGCAACGCACGAAATCAGCAACCCGCTCACGGCCATACTTGGCTATTCGGAGTTGCTTTCCGACGTTCCCTCACTTACCGAAGAGGACCGTGGAAACGCCCTGCTGATCCAGCAGCAGGTTCGCACCGCGCAGGCGGCTGTCAGCAGCCTGCGGAATACCTTGCGGACGGGCGCGTCTCCCGCCCAGCTCATAATCGATAAAAAGCCCGAATCCTGATACATTCCTGTCGCGTCCATTTATGATCCGGTTCATCCTGCTCGCGGCGGAATTCTGCATTGTTTTTGCCGGACTCCCGCTGCTCATCTACTACAAGATCCTCCCCAACTTTCCGATTCCCTATCTGCTCCTTATGGCCCTGGCCGCATTCCTTGTGCTGCACTACGATCCCTCGTTCGATTCCGCCAGGCTTACCAACTGGCCCGGCATCCGCCCGCACCTGGTGCCACTTCTGCTCCGCGACGCTGTTTTCCTAGCCATTTTGGGAGTAGGGGTTCGCCTGTTTGCTCCGGACCTGCTTTTCTCACTGTTGAGGCGAGCGCCCGTGCTCTGGAGCGCGATCATGCTGCTTTACCCTTTGTTGTCCGTTTACCCCCAGGAGCTGATTTATCGCGCTTTCCTCATGCATCGGTACCAGGCGCTGTTCGGTTCAGGCTGGGCTTTGCTTGTGGCCAGCGCGCTGGCCTTCGGGTTCGTGCACATCATTTTTGGGAATTGGCTGGCCGTGGGACTGTGCGTGATTGGGGGGTTCCTGTTTTCGGTCACCTACCAACAATCGGGCTCGCTCCTGCTCGCCTGCCTGGATCACGCCCTGTTCGGGAACTTCATATTCACAATCGGCCTGGGGAAGTTCTTCTACCATGGGACCCGCATGTGACGCGGATGCCCGGGCAGCAATTCTTTGTCACATTTGGCCCACTCCCCGTTAGAATACTATCCATATACCCGAACGCTCCTCTCCCGAATCGATACTTTTAGACGTTCCGGTACGTATCCTTTTCAGGACCCTGGGCATAGCAAGGAGCAGCCGCCCCTATGGCGACGCCACCGAAATCTCTCAAGCCGGACCTATCCTCTCTGCGTATCTCGGAGACCAAGCGCAACAACGCGGGCTCCGGCCGGCGCTGGATCTGGATCGTACTGGCTGTAATTGTTCTCGGGCTGGTCTCGGCAGCAGCCTTCGCCATCCGAAACCGCAAGGTGGAGGTCGAAGTAGCCGCGGCGTCCAAGCCGGCGAGCGGCCCGGCCGGCGTCCTGAACGCCAGCGGCTACGTAACTCCTCGCCGGCGGGCCACGATTGCCGCCAAGATGACCGGCCGAGTCACAGGTGTCTTCTTCGACGAGGGCACGCGTGTCACCGAGGGCCAGCTGCTGGCCACGCTGGACGATTCCGATTGGCAGCGCAACCTGGAATCAGCAAAGGCGGATCGCGACTCCTCGCAGGCTGCGATTGCCGATTTGCAAGTCCAACTGAAAAACGCGGAGATTGAACTGCATCGGACGCAACAGCTGGTGAAGGAAGGAGTACAGACGCAGCAGGCTCTGGACTCCGCAGTCACGGCGGCAGACAGCTTGCGCGCCAAAATCGCGCTGGCCAAGCAGCAGGTAGTGGCCGCAGATGCGCGCATCAGCGTGCAGCAGCAGGCGGTGGACAATTGCACTATCCGCGCGCCGTTCGCCGGAATCGTGGTCTCGAAGGATGCCCAGGTCGGCGAAATGGTCTCCCCTGTGTCTGCCGGCGGAGGCTTCACGCGAACTGGGATTGCCACGGTTGTGGACTTGCACTCCAACGAATTTGAAGTGGATGTCAGCGAGGCGTACATCGCCAAGGTCTCCAACAACCAGCCGGTGAATGCCGTGCTGGATGCCTATCCCGACTGGACGATTCCCGGAAAAGTGCGGACGGTGATTCCGACGGCGGACCGGCAAAAGGCGACAGTCAAGGTACGCATCTCCCTCACCGAGCCAGACCATATCCGGCTGTTCGACCCTGCCAAGGACCCGCGCATCCTGCCGGACATGGGGGTGAAAGTCACCTTCTTGGAGAGGGACGGGAAAGAGGGCGCGAAGGAAAACAAACCAGTGGCTGTGGCCCTGGTACCACAGAAGGCCATCCGCCAGGAAAACAATTCCAAGTATGTATTCGTGGTCAAGGGCGAAACGCTGGAGAGGCGTGCGGTTACCACGGGCGAAAGCCGCGGGACCGACATCGAAATCATCGCCGGCGTCCAGCCTGACGTTCTCGTAGTGGTGAGCGGCCCGGATACGCTTCGCGACGGTCAAACAGTCCAAGTCCAAAAATAGGAGCGCGCCCGATGGTGAAAGTTGACGGCAGTGGGGGGGATTCCAGTCTCATTCAGGTCCGCGACCTGGACAAGAAATACCGCCGCGGCGGCGAGGAAATTCACGTCCTGCAAGGCCTGAACCTCGACGTGTCGCAGGGCGAGTTCGTCGCGTTCATGGGCCCAAGCGGCTCGGGCAAAACCACTCTGCTGAACCTGCTCGGCGGGCTGGATGTGCCGACGCGCGGCAGCATCACCGTTGCCGGCGACGAGATTACGCATATGTCCGCAAGCAAACTGACGGACTGGCGCGCGCGCCATGTGGGCTTCATCTTCCAGATGTACAACCTCATCCCGGTCCTGACCGCGTATCAGAATGTCGAGCTACCGCTGCTGCTGACGAAGCTCTCCAAATCCGAGCGGCGCGCCCACGTCGAAGCCGCCTTGAGCATCGTCGGCCTTGCTGACCGCATGGACCATTTTCCCCGGCAACTCTCTGGAGGACAGGAGCAACGCGTCACCATCGCCCGCGCGGTGGTCTCCGACCCCACCTTCCTTCTGTGCGACGAGCCGACGGGCGACCTGGACAGGAAGAGCGCTGACGAAGTGATGACGCTGATCGAAGAACTCGTGGCCAGGCATCACAAAACGGTGCTCATGGTGACGCACGACCCGCTGGTGGCTTCCCGCGCGCAGACCATCCTGCATCTGGAGAAGGGCGTCCTGGTGGAGGGCGGGAAATCTCCCCAGGTCGTGACCGCGGGAGGTGCCTCGTGAGATTCACTCGCATCATCTGGGCCAATCTCCTGCGCAAGAAAGTGCGCCTGCTGCTGACAATCGGCTCTTTCGCAATCGCTTTGCTCCTGTTCTCGTTTCTTGGAGTGGTTCGCGGCGCGTTCCTCCTGAACAGCGACATAGCCAGTGCGAGCCGATTGATCGTCATCAACCGCACTTCGATCATCAACCTCATTCCACTCTCCCATGCCGACAAGATTCGGCGCATTCCCGGCGTCGCCACCGTGACGCACTACAACTGGTTTGGCGGAATCTACCAGGAAGAGAAAAACGTCTTTCCGCAATTCGTCATTGACCCGGAAAATCAGCGCCAGGTTTATCCCGAACTCGTGGTTCCGGAAGACCAATGGCAGGCCTTTTTGAAAGATCGCCAGGGCGCTATCTCCGGCGCAAAGACCGCGGAGCGTTTCCACTGGAAGATTGGCGATCGCATTCCCATCAAGACCAGCCTGTACGGCGGAGGATCCTGGGAATTCAATCTCGTTGGGATTTACCATGGAAAGCGGCCGCAGGACGACGAAACGCAGTTCTGGTTCCAGTGGGACAACTTCGAGGAGCGCATCCCTCAGCCCATCAAGGGACAAATCGGCTGGATAATCCTTCGCGTGAACAATCCGGACGATGCCCCGCGAATCGCCAAGGCCATTGACGATGAGTTCGCCAACTCTCCCAACGAAACGAAGACGGAGACGGAATCCACCTGGGTGGCGAACTGGGTCAAGCAATTTGGCAACATCCAATTCCTGATCGTGACCATCGGCAGCGTCGTCTTCTTCACGTTGCTTCTGGTCACCGGCAACACCATGGCAATTTCTGTGCGGGAGCGCACCTCCGAACTGGCCGTATTCAAGGCGATTGGTTATTCGGACTTGTTCATCCTCTTCTTTGTCCTGGCGGAGTCGCTGGCGATTGCCCTGATTGGCGGAGTGTGCGGGATGCTGCTGGCAAAGTTGATCATTCCGGCCATGGCGAAAAACCTGATCAACCTGCTGCCGAATTTGCGTCTCACCACTGCCACGCTGGTCTATGGCCTAATCACCGCCATCCTCGTTGGAATCCTGAGCGGGCTTCTGCCGGGGCTGAGCGCGATGCGCCTGCGCGTTGTAAACGCGCTGCGGAGGGTCTGAGCATGGCGTCTGATTTCTACTCCCTTCAGATCACCTGGTTCAAGGTCGTTGTCTTCCTGTTCGGGCTGACGATTCTGATCGTGCTGCTTGCGCCGGTTCTCGGTTCCGTCCCGGTCTCTTACAATTTCCGGAGCATTCGCGCGCGCTGGACTTCCACCATCGTCGCGATTCTGGGAATTGCCGGGACGGTCGGAGTGTTTGTCGCCATGCTTTCGCTGGCGCGCGGCTTCAGAGCAACGCTGGTAGCATCCGGATCCCCTGGAAACGCGCTGGTCATCCGCGCTGGATCTGCCTCGGAGATGATGGGCGGCATTACCCTCGATTCGATCAGAGTGATCCAGGACAAACCCGGAATCGCGCGTGACGCCACGGGCGCCCCGCTACTGACGCAGGACGTGGTGGGCGTAATCCCGGTTCCGCTGCGAACCACGGGCACGGATGCGAACGTGCAGGTCCGTGGAGTGTCGCCCAACGTTTTGCAGGTTCGCACGTTCGTGAAGATCGCCCAGGGACGGATGTTCAATGCGGGATTGACGGAACTCGTGGTCGGCAGGAATGCTTCCAAAAGCTATGCGGGACTGGATCTCGGCAGAGTCATCAACTTTGCCGGGGGACGCTGGACCGTTGTGGGCATCTTTGATGCTGGCGGTTCGTCCTTCGATTCCGAAATCTGGTGCGATTCGAAGATTCTCAATCAGGTTCTGCAGCGCCCGCCCAACATCTTTCAGTCCGCCACCGTCCGCCTGACTTCACCCAGTGATTTTCAGACGTTTAAGGATGCGGTGGTTTCCGATCCGCAATTGAATGTGGATGTGAGCCGGGAAGTCGACTACTACGCCAAGCAATCCACGACCATGACCACACTCATTACCGTGCTCGGAGGAATTGTCGCCACCATCATGGCCTTTGGCGCGATTTTCGGCGCGCTCAATACCATGTACTCCGCAGTCGCGGAGCGCGGCCGCGAGATTGCCACGATGCGCGCCTTAGGGTTCTCAAGCTGGAATGTGACTCTTTCCTTCCTCTTTGAGGCGCTGATGATTTCCCTGCTGGGCGGTGTGATCGGCTGTTTGGCGGTTCTTCGATTGAATGGTGTCACGACCAACACGATGAATTTTCAGACGTTCTCCAATGTCGCCTTTGCCTTCAAGATTTCCGTTGACTTGCTGTCCTGGGGCATTTTCTTTGCGCTGGTGATGGGCATTCTGGGTGGACTTCTGCCCGCAATCCGCGCCGCGGTCAGCCCGATAGCCGTCACACTCCGTGAACTTTAGAGGCGGGCCGCTTTTCTCCCGCGCTAAAATTCTTTTTCTTCAATCCGGCGCTTCGCCGGATCGTAATCGCAGAAGCGCACCCACTTCGGCCGCACCACGAAATACGTAATTCCGGGCCAACTCTCCCGCGCGGGGCCGTCGGGGAATCGCGCAAAATAGATTTTCTTGTACTTCCCAAGCGCCGGGCCCTCCAACTCCTCGGCGATTCCCTCGTACTGGACCGTTACCTCTGTCGTGCAGCCGATAACCCACGCGACACGCGGATTCTTTTTCAAATTCGGATACTTCCGCGAAGTATTCAGCGTGTCGAAGATAATCTCCAACTGAGGCGTCACGGCGTAGCCCATCAGCGCGGCCTCGGGCCGACCATCTTTGCTGGCGGTGGCTAACACTCCCAGCCGCTCGTCACTCATAAACCGAAAAACTTCTTCCACGTTCATTTCACGCTCCTCGAAAATTCCTGTTCTATCCGCTTTTTGAATCCTTGCATGTTAAACTCGCGTGTCTTTTGGGAGAAGCCATGAGCGTTTCGCTTCGCGCTTTGCAGCTTCGCTCCGGCTTTCTGTATTTGCTTGTGCTCTCATTCGGCTTTCTTCCTGCGGTTCTCGCCCAGCAAGTCTCTCCCGAACTTCTCCATGGCCTGACCTGGCGCCTGATTGGTCCGTATCGCGCGGGCCGCGTCAGCGCAGTTGCCGGCATCGCGGGCGACCCAAAAACATACTATATGGGGACGCCCGGCGGCGGTGTTTGGAAAACGACGAACGCGGGCACGACATGGTTGCCGATCTTTGACCAGGCGCATGTCGCGTCGATCGGCGATCTGGTGGTTGCTCCATCCAATCCCAACATCATTTACGTCGCTACGGGAGAACAAACCGATGGGAACGGCGTCTGGAAGTCCACGGATGCGGGATCGACGTGGTCCAACATCGGCATCCGCGATTCGCGATTCAATCCCTCGTTGCTGGTAGATCCGAAGGACGCCAATGTGGTTTACGTCGCCGCACCGGGGGAATCCGTGCGCACGGCATTTCAGACTCCATGCGATGCTTACGCCAAGAATCAGGCGGCGGCCGCCAAACTCGCGAGCGAGAGTCTCCCGGCGCTCAACAAACTGCTTGCTGCGGAAAAGCTCGCGGCGGTCACGTACACCGCGCCTCCGGCTTCGGTTCCCGCCTGTGCGAGGTGAAGCACCGTAGCATAGGCTTCAGCCTGTGACCGCTGCGCGGGCCAGAGTCTGTGCCATGGCAATGACCGTGGCCAGTGCGCCTTGTTTTGATGATTTTCGAGTTCTATTGATCCGGGGATTCCGCCCACATTGGCAGGCCGCAGTAGTGGCAGCGCTTAGGAAAGAACGGGTTATATATTCCCTTAAATGCAAGCCCGCAGCGCGGGCACTGCCAGAACGACCATTGCCAACCCAAGATGGACATGAATGGGACGCAAGCCAACATAATTATCACCCATATCTTTTCTTTCCAATTAAACAAAACAAATACGCGGCCAAGAACATATCCAAAGGGCAGCCAGCCAAGAAACATGACGGGAAAAGCCACGCGCAGCCTTCGATACTTTCGCCAGGCGGCACTGTACCGGGCCTTGGCTTCCTCCTCGGACTCCGGCAGCAGGAGGCGTCGCTTTGCCTGATCAGGTGGCGTCCGTTGGTTGGGTTTTGATGTTAGGAGAACCAGGAGGTGGTATGCGAGGAATACAACCGCGCATACCTCAAAGACAATCCAAGCCCAGTGTGTGATTGGCTCGGCGTGTGTGTTCTTTGCCTGTGCCGCCCACTGCGTGACCTGTGCCGAGAGCGTGATCACACCGACCAGCCGCGAGATGAACCGGTCAAAATCGGAGGCCAGTGCCCGGTGCGCTGTCCACAGGTTTACCGGATCGCTCGGCCGCACAATCATCCACACGCCGACCACATCGAAGAAAAAGAGTACCCAGGTTCCGAAGTTCTTTAGGTCCATACCTTTCACCATGCTCTTTCAGTCACGGCATCCAGTCGCAGGATCAGTGACGGGGCATTGGCTTCTCCAGGTTCGTTCTGAGTTTTCTGGGTTTTAATAGATGACTGTATCACCCCTGAGGTCACTCGACGTCAGATGAATGCCCCAGTCAGACAAACAGCTTTGGAAGGATGTGACAAGAAAACCGGATTGGCTGAACAAGCAAGCACACACAGAATCAGCAAGGCAGACGAAAGCCACACAGGCTGAAGCCTATGCTACAGCAATGAGCTAACTGCTGGCAGCGGCGGTTTTGGTTCCCGAAGTGGCAGGCTCGCTCGCGATGGTGCTGGCGGCGCGGAAGCGAACGACGAGGACGGTCAGATCATCGGCCTGGCGTGCGCCGCGGGCGAAATTCTCGACGGATTCGAGGACGCACTTCTGAATCTCGTCGAGCGGCGCCTCATTTTTTCCCG
>DASPTY010000114.1:0-6986 GCA_035623175.1 Candidatus Limnocylindrales bacterium
GCGGGCGCGGACGCGTTCCACTGGCATATTTTCCCGGGCAAGAGAATGGAGATGTCGCCCGCGTGGACCAGCAGCTCGCCGCGCGGGTCGCGGGACGGCTGCAGCGCGGAAGCAGCAAGCGGGATGGATTCATTCAGTGCGCTGGTCCCGTCGAGACGAAGAAGGGCGAGCTCTGCGTTGTGGTAACCGAGAAGCAAAAGGCCCGCCCCGGAAGTGCTCAGGAGGGAGGAGGCGTCGAGAATCCGCTCCGCGCTTTGATAGACGAGCTGCTTTTCGATGCGGACCGGAGAAACAGGAGCATTGGCGGCGTGAAACGCGCTGCGGGGAAATGTGACGAGGCGGACTTCGTCCTTATCCGCGACGCGCAAGCCGGCGGAGAGAACAATTTGGGTGGGAGTTTCGGCAAGGCCGACACGCACAGGGTTGGCGGCGGGGTCGTCGGTGAAGGCCAGCCGGCGCTTCTCGATTTCCTTGCGGAAGTTGTCCTGCCAGTCCTTGCCGGTGTCAGCGGCGAAGTTTGCGTCTTGTACGAATTGAAGCCGCACGGGACCGTGCAGATTTGGGATCGAGGCGACGCGCTCGGCGAGTTGGCGGACCGCATCGTCGAGGGGAGCATTTTCCTGGGCCGAAGCTCGCACGGTGAAGACAGAGAACACGAGGAAAAGCGCAGTCAGGAAACGAAAGTAACGAAAGAGGAGGCGGTCGGAGTGTGCTCGCACGGCGTTCTGCAGGGATGATAACACGGAGGAAGAGGATGAAGCGGTGGCGAAGAGTAGTCCGCAACAGAAAACGGCCGCTACACAATCCGACAAACTTTAGTGGCCGCGGAATTCCTTGAAGAGGTCGAGACGATTGAGCAGGCCGATCATGATTTGGGTGTAAGCGAGGTACTCGGCGAGGCTCTCGTCGGAGACGTTGTAGAGCGATTCGCGGCGGGCTTCGCGGATGGTCTCAAAATCGGCGGACTGAAGCGTGGCCATCGCGCTGGTGATGAAGGCCGTGTGGTCCGCGATGCCGTAAATAGGCAGACTTTCGGCGACTGCTTGGGCGATTTCCTGCTGCGTGGCTTTCTTCTCCCGCATTTGCTTATCGAAGGCCGCGCCCTTCGTGGACATGACCTCGTCAAACTCCTTGCGAGTGTGCGGGAGGGCAGCGATGGCTCGCAGGACTTGATCGCGCGTGAATTTGGGATGAGCGAAAGCGGCAGGATCGGGCGCCTGGTATTTCATGACTGCCTGGATATCGTTCCGGCGGAAATCTTCTTCGACTTTGGAGAGGACATCCCAATTGTTTAGCGCACGATATCCTTCCGGGGTCATTTGTTCCGCAAGGAGATGAGCCGCGGCGGGACGAACGAATGGCTGTGGGGCTTGCAGAAGTTCGATCAAGGCATTGCTGGCCTGGCTGGGGTCCATGCTCCCGTAAAGGAACAAGGCGGCGGTGTCCGAATCTAGGTCGAGGGAGTGTTCGGAGATGTGGATGACCGCGTCTGGGAAAAGAAGAAGCTTCGCGGCCAGCGGGCGGACGTCCACACCAGCCAGGCCGAGGTCCATGGCAAGAGAAAGATAATTTGCGGGATCGGATTCCTGAAAGTCTGCCTGCGCGATGGAATCACGAATGAGGTTCAATGTGTCCGGCGAGTGGTCAACGGGAAAAAGCATGGAGGCGGCATCGAACTGGAAGATGTGGTCGGTTTTTTCCTCGGCGAGCAGGCCACGGATGCAAGTGACTCCCTCGGGCCCGGCGGCTTGAACCTGCTTCCAGAAGGCGTCAAGTTCCTTGGTCTTGGCTTCAATCTGGTTTTCGTCCAATTGCGAGATGTGGTAGCCGTACACTTTGGATTTTGCGGCCCGTAAATCATCGCAGGAAGGAGGAGTGTCCGGCGCGTGGAGCGGGCGTGCAAAAGTTGTGGATGCTGCGCTTGTTGCCAGGAAAAATGCCAGTACCGTCGCCGAACGCAAAGGCCACCTCAGTGAACCTTTGAAATGCTAACACTATTGGAGTTAGAGATGCCGGGAAGCGAGGTTCATCGGAACTGCGCCGAGAGTCCAGAGAATCAGGCTTAGGGTGATGCGCAGGATGACAGGGAGAACTGCGCGAATATCACGCACCGCGGGATTAGGGATTTGAGAGTGCATGGCGCCCTCCAATTGAAACGCTCTGTGTGACTTTAAGACCTCGTGTTGGATTTTCTGCCTCAAGGAGAGTTTCCTCGCTCCGCTCGGAATGATGATCAGTTGTCCCTCGCACCTACTGTTAGAACGCTGCGCGGCCGGACGGCTTGCACCGGCCGGGTGGTACGGAACGCGGCGATGGTTGCGGAGCGCCCTGCGGCAAAAAGAGTCAAGCGCGGCGGTGCTTGTCTTTGTGCTCATGGACGTTCTACCTGCGACGCGAACCGTGCCACCCACAGGGGTTGGGGCCGGTGTCCCAGGGAAGCAGGCCTTGCTCTGCGCGCTCCCCCGAAAATCGTGATGGCTTTGGCGTGCCGGGCCGGCTTCGCACGGGAAGTGCAACGAGCCAAGATGGGCCGACCAAGCAAACGACGCAGGCGCGCAGCAACGTAGACGTCGTGGGCCACCACGGCGAGAGCCGTGGCGAAGATGGCGGCGGCGAAAATCAGCATCGCAAGTTTGAACGCGAGCATGGTGTCCTCCTTTCTCACCTCTCGTCGGCTGGCATCAGCGAGAGCCGGCGTACGCTCGCACCACGAGCCGGCTGCCGCGCTCGATGGCCGGGCGTGGCGTGCGGCGATCCGCGGTGGCGGGCTGCATTAAGGCAAAGACGGCGCGGAGGAAAAGTGCTTGCAGCGCCAAGGCCGAAAAAAGCGCCAGGATTGTCGCCATCACCAGTGCTGCCAGGTTCATCATCATTTCCATTTGCGCTCTCCTTGCGTGGACCCGGAAATCGTTCTACCTCTCTCCGATTGAATCGTTGTCTTGCGTGGCGCCAGATTCATTCCGCGCAACCAGGGTTTCTGAAGCATGCGCGGAATCGGGCGTCGTGCCGAACAGGCGCGCGACTTCCTCGGTGCGCTCGCCGACGAGGGAAACGCGGTCGCCTACTTTCACGCGTGCGAAGAGATCTTCAATGTCGCGATTGCGGAGCCGGATGCAGCCGTGCGAAGCGTTCTTGCCGATCGAGTCCGGGCGATTTGTGCCATGAATGCCGACGCCCTTGACGTTTAGGCCGACCCAGCGGGTCCCGAGGGGATTGCCTTTGCCCGGAGGAACGATCACGCCTGGGTGGTAGTAACCGGGGTTCTCTACGCGCTGAGCAACAAAAAACTCGCCGACGGGACTGGGGCTGGTGGGAGCGCCAACCGCGATGGCGTAAACCCTGACGACGAGATCATCTTCGAGAAGCGCCAGCTTGTGGTCAGGGATGCTCACGACGATTCGGCGCACCGGCTGAACGGCTGGCTTGCGTTCGATGGGAGCTGAGGTCTGCGCCGCAGCATTTGCGGCACCGAGGACCATCGCGGCAAGGACCAGGCTGCAAGAAGTGAGAGCAAAAGCGGTTTGCTTGTGATTCGCTGCTGTGACCGGCCGGCTCATGTGCGCTCCTTCCTGACCTTCGCAAGTGGGAGTGGCACACGTCGGACCATTTTCAATCTATTGAAAACAAGGGAGTTAAGTTGACCGGGACATTCGATCATCGTGGGGAGACCGACACAGCGTGTTGCCGCAGACGCAACGAGGCCGAAGATTCCTGACAACAGGTAGGGCATCAGGGGTTTTGAGGATGTGCGGTTCGGAGGTAGTCTTAAGATGGAGCTAGAAGAGGCTTATTTTCATGTCGCAACCGCAGGGGATCCGCCTCGGACGGATCCTGGGCATTCCCATCTACCTGGACTTCAGTTGGATCCTGATCTTCGGATGGATCACATTTTTGCTCGAATCGCAATTCCAACAGCAGTTTTCGAACTGGAGCACCGCGGAGCACTGGATAGTGGGAATCATCACCAGCGTGCTGTTCTTTGGCTCTGTCGTCTTCCACGAACTGGCGCATAGCGTGGTTGCACAGCATTACAAGATCAAAGTGCTCTCGATTACGCTTTTTCTCTTCGGCGGGTTGGCTCGCATCGCTCGCGACCCCACGAAAGCGGTCCAGGAATTCAATATAGCGATCGCCGGCCCGTTGGCGAGTGGTTTTCTTTTCGGCTTTTTCTACGGGCTGAAGCTGATGTTTCCGGGGCACGAGATGCTTGGGGCTGTGGCAGACCACTTGTGGTTTACGAACCTCATGCTCGCCTTGTTCAACTTGTTGCCGGGTTTTCCCCTCGACGGTGGACGAGTGTTCCGGGCGATTGTCTGGGGAGCAACAAAGGATTTCGCGAGGGCCACGCGAGTCGCAGCCACAAGCGGCAAACTAATTGCCTACGCCATGATCATTCTTGGTGTCTGGATGGCGATTCATTCGAAGTGGGAGTACATCTGGCTGGCATTCGTCGGCTGGTTTTTGCTGAGTGCGGCCCAGGCCAGCGTGGCGCAGGTGACCATCCGGGAGACGCTCGTGGGACTCTGCGCGACGGACGTGATGAGCCACGAGGTGCCCACGATTCCCGGGAGCCTGAGCCTGGAGGAATACAGCGGCGAAGTGCTGCGCACCGGCAGGCGGATTCACATCGTTACGATGGACGACCGCTTGGTGGGATTGATGAACGTGGCGGCGCTGAATACCGTGCCCCGGGACGAATGGAACATGAATTCGGTGCAGGCGGTAATGGTGCCGCGAGACAAAATCCTGTGGGCTTCGCCGCAGGAGCCGCTGCAACGCGTTTTGGAGCGCTTGATCGCCGCGGACGTGAACCAAATGCCGGTGGTAAGCCAGAGCGAGGACGGTGCGGCGCACATCATTGGAATGATCACGCGCGAAGCGATCCTGCGCGTAATCCAGACGCGCAGCGAATTGAGCGCGGCGTTGAGTAGCCGATAAAAACAAGAAAAGGAATTTTCCGCAGAGGCCTGGGAGTTTCCGTTCAAGGAGCGGAGACAAAGAGCAAATTTGTGCTTGACACAGCAACTCTACCTAGGTAGACTTATGTCATGGGCATTCGCCTTCGCAGTTCACGGCAGACCCTCGACCTCCTCGAGACGCTTCTGCTCCACCCTTCTCAATGGCGGCACGGCTATGCGCTGAGCCAGGAGACCGGCCTCGCTTCCGGCACGCTCTACCCGATTTTGATGCGTCTCGAAAAGACCGGCTGGCTGGAAACGCGCTGGGAAGACGTGCCGGTCGCCGGACGGCCGCCTCGACACCTCTACCGGCTCAGCGGCAGCGGGCGGGAATGGGCGCGGGAAGAGTTGAAAGCCGCTCAACAAAGCAAATTCTGGAAGCCTGTGGAGGGCAGGGCGTGACCATGGCCGCTGCACCATCCACTTTCGCAGGACGCGTAGCCCATCGCTCGCTGACGTTGGCCCTGCGCCTCTGGCCGGAGGAGACGCGCGAGTGGGGCGTGGCGGTGCTCGCCGAGCTGGGGGAGATTACCGAGCCTTCCGAGTCGTTCCACTGGGCTGCAGGAGGAATCATGCTTTTCTTCCGCGCAGTCTTCTCACGAGCTTTGGATTGGTTGTGTCTTCCTTCAGGCGGAGCGGTCGCCGGCACAGGAAAATCTGGGGATGGCAGTGGTCGGATGTTACCCAGGCCTCCGCGCTGGGTCACCGCAGCCCTTCTTTTGGGCGCAATCGCCCTGCTGCTTCTGCCGCAAGGCCGAGAGGCCGTCAGCACGCTGGAAGCGAGTTGGAGGGACTTCGAGCTCACCCCGAGTGACCACCGCAGGATTGAAGAATTGGCCGTTCGCGCGGAAAAGGAAAAGGATGCGAAGGGAGTCGCATTTGCCGCGCTAAGCGACCCCGAAGGGGATGAAGCGGTGCAGTACGCGGATCGTGCAGTGGCGATGGATCCGACACTGGTGTGGATTTATGCGAGCCGCTTTTACCGTCCCGAGGACGCCCCGACCAACAAGGAGTGGATGAAGCGGCTACAGGAAGCCGATCCTGAAAACGCTTTCGTATATTTATATGCGGCGTGGGGAGAAGCGGAACCCCGGCTGAACACTTTGGCACGAGTGCATGGAGTGTCAAAGGAATCCTGGGAGTCGGCTCTGGCGGGGGACGCGCAATGGATGGAATTGATGGGCCGAGCCTTCCGCGCTCCCCGGTACGACAGCTATTACGACAGACACCGGGAACTGAGCCGCGAGGTCTGGAGCCGCGAACGCGGTCTCGACGTAGCGCTGGTCGCTTATGGCCTGTGGTCGCATCCAATTCCTTCACCTATGGAGACCGTTACCTTTGCCAAATTCAGGATTTATGAGGCGGACAAGCAGCTTGCCAACAAGCATCCGGAACAGGCGGAGAAAATCGCGG
Organism: Candidatus Limnocylindrales bacterium; assembly: GCA_035623175.1. Taxonomy (GTDB): domain Bacteria; phylum Acidobacteriota; class Terriglobia; order Acidiferrales; family UBA7541; genus Acidiferrum. The sequence continues at coordinate 6,372 of DASPTY010000114.1, forward strand.
GAGAGGTTCGAGATTTCGGGATGAAGTTAACCACCGGAAAGGGGTCGTATATCGAAAGGATGACCGGACTGGACATTGAGCGGCGGGGACTTGAGGCGCTGCACAGGATTTATGGCGCGACGCGCCGTGAGAGTGAGGCGAGTGCTGCTCTGGCGGAAGTTGAGCGGCTCGACGCACAAAAGACGCAGAGCTTTCTCGCCTTTGGGCCAACGTACGCAGCCGCTGTGGAGCCCTACCGGTGGCGAGCAGCGCTCGTTCAATACTCTGCGTTGCTCGGCATTCTGAGCGGTCTGGTAGCTTTGCTTTGTCTGTTCTTGCTCGAACTGGGAATCGTTCGAGCGCGGCGTGTGATTTCTGTGGCGGCTGATTTTGGGCCCCTCCTTTTCCTGTTCAGCAGTGCAGTGTTCCTCATCGGTTTTCGGCCCTTTGCGGGATTCCTCACCGAATACCGCACAACCAATCTGGCGAGTATGGATCCGAGAATCTTCGCAGGGCGCCTGTTCGTCTTGGGTGAAGTCAATCCGGCCGCGTCGCTTCACGAGCCGTACGTACGCTGGGTCGTGTTCACCGTGGCGCTTGCGGTCCTTGCCCTAGGCGTGCTGCTGCGCGGAATTC
>DASPTY010000115.1:0-19030 GCA_035623175.1 Candidatus Limnocylindrales bacterium
AGTATCTCGTCAAGCCGCAGCTCAAAGAGCTGGTTCAGTTCGACTTCCACAACCTGAAGACGGAATTCTTACCGCGCCGCAATGACATCATTCTCTGCCGCAACGTGATGATTTATTTCGACGAGGCAGAACAGAAGCGGCTAATCGACAAGTTCTGGAACTGCTTGAATCCCGGAGGATATCTCTTCGTGGGCCATGCCGAAAGCCTTTTCGGGCTTTCGCAAAAGTTCCGCATGGTTCATGAAAATAACGGCACCGCCTACAAGCGGATTGAGGTGAGCTCTTGACCTTTTTGCCTGAGGACCGGGGCGCGGAACTCCGCACGCTCTTCTTTGAGAGCGCCGCGGAGCTCCTCCAGGTCATCAACGACGCGGGCCTGCAGCTCGAGAAGTCCCCTGCGGACGAAGAGCTCATCCGTGGCGTGCGCCGCGCCGTCCACACTCTCAAAGGCGACTCTGCAGCGTGTGGCTTCAACCATCTCAGCGAGATTGCTCACGAGCTGGAAGACGTTCTATCACTGAAAGTGGCCGAGTCTCACGGGACCGCACTCGCGGAAGTTGTGCTTTCCGCCGTAGACACCTTCGAGAGCATGCTGAGCGCCTACCAAAAGCAACAGGAACCTCCCGCGCCGGCTCAGCTTCGCGCTCTGATTCACCGGCTCTTGCAAGCGCCCCTTGCCGCACAACCCTCGGGTCAGGCCGCGGCCGCTTCTGTCCCAGCGGGCTTCCGCTGGAGCGAGTACGAACGCCTGATGGTTTCCGAAGCCTTGCTTCGCGGCGAGACGGTCTACAACGTCGCGCTTCGCATCGATCCCCAAAGCCCCATGCGGGCGGCGGCTTTCCAGCTCGTTCGCAACGTCTTACACGCCTGCGGCACGGTAATCGCTCTCCACCCCGAAGACAATCTTGCTGCCGCTTCGGTCGAGGTGGTGGAAGCGGCCATCTCCAGTTCGTATCCGCTGGAACATATCTCCCACCGCTGCCGGATTCCCTCGGTGGTCTCGGAACTCCACATCGAACCAGCCACGAAGGCAGAGAATGCGGAGCACGAGCTTCTCGGCGACATCCTCGAAGCGCAAGCAGCGCAGTTCACGGCCCGTGCAGCGGAAACCCAGGATCGCGCGTCCGCCAAGCCCTCCGGTGGCGCTTCCGCTGTTGCGGCGGTCACGGAGAGCACACTTCGTGTCGATGCCGCGCGCATTGATGCCGTGATGAATCTTGTGGGCGAACTCATCATCGGGAAGTCCATGCTCAATCGCACCCTGACCGAATTCGATCACCAGCACGCCCGAGATCCCCTTCGCGGAAAGCTCGCCGAAGCTCTCGCCTTCCAGGCGCGCGTGCTCGACGAACTCCACAAGTGCGTCCTCAAGATCCGCATGGTTCCGGTCGAGCAGCTCTTCCGCCGCTTCCCGCGCGTTGTCCGCGATATCGCCAAAGTTTGCGGCAAGGACGTCGCCCTCGAGGTCGCCGGCGAGCACACCGACCTCGACAAGAGCATCCTCGATGCTCTCGCCGAGCCGCTCACTCACCTTGTCCGCAATGCCGTGGATCATGGCATTGAGTCCGCCGACGATCGCATCAGCGCCGGCAAGCCCGCGCGTGGCACCGTTTTTCTGAATGCCTATCATCAAGGCACACAAGTCGTTATTGAGGTCCGCGATGACGGCCGGGGCATTGATCTCGATCTCGTTCGCGACCAAGCCGTCCGCAGCGGCTTGATTAAAGCCGAAGATGCACAGCGCTTGCAGGAAGCGGACGTGCTCAATCTCATCTTCGAGCCTGGCTTCAGCACCGCTGCCGAAGTCACCGAGGTTTCCGGCAGAGGCGTCGGCATGGATGTGGTCCGCACCGTCCTCGACCGCCTGAAGGGCACAATTCAAATCTCCTCGCCTAAGGGCAAGGGCACCATCGTTCAATTGCGCGTTCCGCTCACCCTCGCGAGCATCCAGACGCTGCTCTTCCGCGTCGGCGGCCGCCTCTTTGCCGTTCCGCTCTCTTCTGTTATCGAAATCACGCGCATCACCGATCAGGAAATTCACAAAGTTGACCAGAGGGAAGTCCTCCGCCTCCGCGAACAAATTCTCACACTCGTGCGCCTCGACAATCTCAGCCGCCTCCGCGCCGTGGATTCACCCGGCGCCAAAAAGAAGAGAAACTTCGTCGTTGTCATTGGGCAGGCGGAAAAGCGCTTCGGCCTTGTAGTGGACAGCATGGTCGGCGAAGAAGAACTCGTGATCAAGGCATTGCCCAGCGAAATCGTCACCAGCGACCTTGTCAGCGGCGCCTCCATCCTTGGGGATGGCACTGTCGTTTTGATTTTGAACGTGCCGGCAATTCTTACCAGGTTGTCGCGGTCTCTGCCGCTCGGAGCCATCGCATGAAAGAACGTATCCGAGTTCTCGTGGTAGATGACTCCGCGCTGATGCGGAAGCTGATTCCGATGATGCTGGAACGCGATCCCGACATCGAGGTTGTCGGCACCGCCATGGATGGCGCTTTTGCGCTTCGGAAAATTTCTGAATTACAGCCCGACGTTGTGACCTTGGACCTCGAAATGCCCCGCATGGATGGCATCGAGACTCTGCGCATGATCATGCGCAACGCTCCTTTGCCCGTAATCGTCTTCAGCACCCATTCCAAGGAAGGCGCCTATTCCACCTTCAAGGCCCTTGCCTTGGGTGCCATCGATTTCGTCGCCAAGCCAAAAGACGCCGCCGCCGGCCATCTCGATCCCATAGCAAACCAGCTTATCGAGAAAATTAAAGTCGCGAAGCGCGCAGGCGGCCCGAAGTCGCTGCCTCGCCCCGAGCAGGAACCGCCGGCGCCCCAGAAAAAGCGCAACCGGGCGGCGCTGCCGCCGAATCGCGTCATCGCCATCGGCATTTCTACCGGCGGGCCCAACGCGCTCCAATATCTGCTTACGCAAATTCCGGGAGATATTCCGGCCACGTTCGTAGTCGTCCAGCACATGCCCGAAGGCTTTACCGACATGTTCGCGCATCGCCTGGATGAGTGCTGCGCCCTGGAAGTTCAGGAAGCCAAGTCCGGCGACCTGTTGCTTGCTGGGCGCGTCCTGATCTGCCCGGGCAACCGGCACATGATGGTGCGCCGCATGCCCCGTGGCGACATGGTGGTTCTCTCCGACGGCCCGCCCCTCAACGGGCACCGGCCCTCAGTGGATGTTCTGTTCCACTCCGTCGCGCAGGAGTTCGGCTTGACCGCTGTCGGAATTCTGATGACTGGCATGGGCGAAGACGGCGCCGAAGGTCTTGGCGCAATCAAAGCCGCGGGCGGAATGACCATCGCTCAGAGCGAAGACACGTGCGTCGTCAGCGGCATGCCTCGCGCAGCCATCCTGAAGGGCTACGCCAACAAGATTTTGCCTCTCGAAACCCTGGGTGCGTACCTCTGTCTTCAGTACGGAGGGCATTCCGGGGCCAGCGAGAAGGTCGAAAGTTCCGAAAAATCTGACAAGAGCGAGAAGAACGATCGGGTCCCAGTTTCAACTCCGCGTTCCTGACCGGGAGTGCGGGGGTAAAGGAGAAGGTCATGCAACAGTTTGCAGCGCTGCTTCGGAAAGACCAACAGCCCGTCCGCTATTTGGTTGTGGACGACTCCGTCTTCGCCCGCAAGAATCTCATCAAGATGATCGAACTCTTCGGCGGGGAAGTAGCCGGTGAGGCGGGGGACGGCCTGACCGCTATCGCGGAATACAACCGCTCGAACCCCGACATTGTCCTCATGGACATCACCATGCCTCAGATGGAAGGCATTGAGGCCGTCGAGAGAATCGTGCGCCAGCACCCCGACGCTCGCATCGTCATGGTCTCCTCGGTTGGTTACCAGGAGAATATCTTGGCGGCGCTCCAGAAGGGCGCTAAGCACTTCGTGCAGAAACCCGTCAAGCCCGAAGTACTCTACGAAATTCTTCGCTACGTTCTCGGGGACGATCCACAAGCTGCGAACGCGCCTGTGGCGCTCGCGGGGGAGCATCTTTCATGAGAATGGAACTCATCCAGCCGTTCATCAATGCTGCCGACGCCGTCTTCGCGGAGTCTCTCCAGGCCCCGACGAAAATCGGCGATCTCACCATGGACGAGAATACCTATCGGCGGAAGGGCATCGCCGCTCTGATTATCATCAAGGGGGACATCGAAGGGCGCGTCATTCTGGACCTGGCTCCCGATGTTGCCATGCGTGTCGCCAACCATCTCGCCGGTGGCCCGCTTCCGGAGAGCGAACAGGTAATCCGCGAAACGGTTTGCGAGATCGCCAACATGGTCATCGGCAATTCCGTCACGCTTCTCAACGACCAGGGCTTCCGCTTCAAAGTCTTTCCGCCGGAAGTTCACATGAGCGAGGAAGGCCTTGCGGGAACTGCCGATACCGAGGCCATGGTCATCTGCATCGAGACGCCCTGCGGCGAGGTTTATCTCAACATCGCCATGCGCTATCTCCATCGGCGCCGCCGCGAACAAAAAGCCGTCCCAGCCCTCGACTGACCCCGCGTCACATATCAAAGCGGAGGGTGCCCCAGGTTCGGTTTTTGAACCTGGGTCTTGGGTTTCTCCCCACGGGTGCCGCACCCTGTGGTTTTCAGGGTGCGAGTCTTAACTTGTTGGCGGTGTCGCCCGAAAATTGCCGTGTGTTCACTCTGTATCCATAATCGACGCGAGACTAACACCATTCCAATTTAGAGAAAGCGTATTGAGGGACGGAGGGTGCCCCACCGTCGCATTCTGAGGGTGGGTCTTGGGTTTCTCCTCGTGGGTGCCGCACCCTTGGCCTTGGGTTTTTCAAGGGTGCGGGTTTAGAGTTGACTTCATGCTAGGTGCGCGCAACACCCGTCTCCCCGGAAGCCTTGTGAATTGGAGCTACGATGGTCTACGCCGCCGCGTGCAGAAATCCAATGGCAAGCTCTACTGGTATGGCACGGGCTCTGATCCGCTCGACGAGACCGACGCTTCCGGCAACCTTACGGGCGAGTACATCTTCTTTGGTGGAGCGCGCGTCGCCCGCCGCGACTACCAGAACAACGTCAGCTACTATTTTGCCGATCACCTCGGCACTGCCCACGGGATCGAGCGAGTTCTGTCAGGACAAAACACGGGGACGTTCTGCTACGACGCGGACTTTTATCCCTTTGGGGTTGAACGCACAGTCACGGACAGCTGCGACTCCGCCTACAAATTCACCGGCAAAGAACGCGACAGCGAGTCCGGGCTGGATAACTTTGGAGCTAGGTACGACGCCAGCAACCTGGGGCGTTTCATGTCACCCGACCCGCTATTCGGCCATTCTGGGGATCCACAGACTCTCAACAAGTACGCCTATGTGGGAAACAATCCGATCACCTTCAACGACCCGAGCGGACTCAGCCCAGGGTACTATATGCAGCCCAACCACGAAGGCGAGTGGTGCCAGGGGGTTAGAGCCATGGAAGGGGAAATGAGCGAAATGGACCGGGCAGAAGCGGCGTGGGGGGCCTCGATGAACGCTCTGTGGGTGGCCGGTGGGGGTTCGAGCCAGCAACAGGCACAAAATCAGGAGACCCCAGAAAGCCTTAAAGATGAGATACCAGGCCAAGTTAGGCTCGCGCTTGCGACTTTGATTCTGGACAGCGACTCGCCTACGGCTGACGACAAGCAGGGAGGATTCCACGAAGAGTATGCGGTAGCAGGTAAGAATGAATTTGGCGACTGGACTATCTCAAAAGATAAGCCAGGTGCCCACGCAAATCCCGACACAGACCATATAGCCCAGCCGTCTTATCAGCCAAGAGACAAGGCGCTGGCCGACGCGATAGTTGATCCTCGCGTATTCGCCCACGTACACCCATCCGGGACCACCGCAACGCATGCCTGGGTGCAGCCACCCTCGAAAGACGCCGACATACCTAATGCCGCACAAGGTAAGATAAATATCGTTTTCGGAGCGCGCGACAAAAAAGTCTATTTCTATAACACCTCCGGAGTCATTGGAGAGCCAATGAAGCTTAAGCATTTTGTGGGACAATAACATGAAGAATCTTGCGAGGTTCGGAACTATAGGAATGCTCTTACTGTCACTTGTCCAGTCGGCTGCCCAGCAACCACCAACGATTGTGAACCTTAAAGTCATCCACAATGGTCGCCAGACGCTCGCCCCTGCTGAAATCAAAGTCAGTTTCGCCGGCCACTCCTTGCGAATACCAGTTCGAGAGGGCAAGTTCGAAGTTCCTCCTGAAATCGTCGCCGCACAGAGGGTTACCCTCGAAACTGACGTAGCGGGCAGTCACATCCGACTCCTTCATGTAAACGGTAAGGATTTTGCGCAGGAGGACTGGACCCTCCGTCTGGCGGAGCAGGCCAATGAGAACTACTACGACTGGCCCGGTCCCAAGGGGGCAGACATTCCCACCACTTGCATGCTGGAGTTTGAATCCGCCCATTCAGACCCTGGTAGGGTTCTGTTTGAGCAACACTGCCGAAGCAAGAAAAACAAACCGGCAAGTTAGCAAAGGCGCCTTCCATCATCCGAATTCATTTCGCGCGCCAACTCGCAATCTTGACTTTGCTGCTCACGACCGTTGAGGCACAAGCGTCAAGTAAGGCGGGTGGCCGACAGATTCGTGAGTGAGAGGGCTTTGGGTGCCGCACCCTTGGCCTTGGGTTTTTCAAGGGTGCTGGTTTTGATTCTCCGCGTCACACTGCCTACTTCTGTTTGTAGATCCTCCCCTCCTTCATCACGTATTGCACATTCTCCAGCAGGCTCACATCCTGCAACGGATCACCCGGCACTGCGATCAAGTCCGCGTATTTCCCCGGCTTGATCGAGCCAATCTCATTACTCCTGCCAAGCAAATCCGCCGCCGACGAAGTCGCCGCCTGAATCGCCTGCATCGGCGTCATCCCATATTTCACCATGAACGCAAACTGCTTCCCCGCCGTTCCGTAGTCGCACACTCCCGCATCCGTCCCGAACGCCATCTTCACGCCCGCCTTCACCGCTTTACGGAAATTCTGTCTGTGAATCTCCCCGAGTTCCCGGTCATGCTCCAGAAAATCCGTCGGCATCGTTCCATTCTTACCTTGCTCTTGAATACACTCCTCGTCATAGACGTCCATATCCAAATAAGTCCCGTGCTGTTTGGCCAGCGCGATTCCTTCGTCGTCAATCAACGTAGCATGCTCCACTGACGCCACCCCTGCGCGAATCGCATTCTTGATTCCCTCCGCCGCGTGCGCGTGCGCCGCTACGCGCAACCCGAAATGGCTGGCCTCATCCACCGCCGCCTGCAATTCTTCCAAGGTGAACTCCTGCGATTTGGGATTGCTCCCGTGCGTCAGCACCGCCCCGCTTGACAACACCTTGATATGGTCCACACCGTTGTGTGCCAATAAACGCACCTTTTGCCGCACTTCCCACGGGCTATTGGCTTCCCCGTAGTGAAAGTCCCAAGGCAACGGCACGTCCGGAGCCATGCCCGTCATTGCTCCCGCCCCGCCGGTAATCGTGATGTACGCTCCTGCTACGTACATCCGCGGGCCGATAATGTCGCCGCGATTGATGGCGTCCCGCAGCGCCACATCGTTCAGCGCACGGTACACGCCTACGTCGCGGACCGTCGTGAACCCCGATTCCAGCGTGACTCGCGCGTTCCGGACAGATTCCAGCACCGTCTGCGACGCCGATTTCTTCAGTTGAAACATCGGATCGCCCTCGCCGAACTTGCCGTCGGCCAGGTGCGTATGACAGTCAATCAGTCCCGGCAGGACCGTCATCTTCGAGAGGTCAATCACCGTCGCGTTTGCAGGAATTGTGACTCCTGCTCCAACGGCCTCAATCCTGTTCCCGCGCACCACGATCAACTGATCCTTTGCGACCGTGCCTTCCTCCGTCTGCACTAGTCTCCCCGCCTTGATTACGGTCACCTGCGCGCTAACCACAGGTTCAAACAGAAGCAACAAGGCGCAAACATACCCCACGGTTCTCTTCAATTTCATGTCTCCGTGCGTGAAGTGACTGCAGCGCATTCTACACCCGCTGCATCAAGCGGAGTGAAAGGGAAGTATCAGCTAGTGCCCTGTTCTGATTGGGAGGCAAACGACAGAAAACTAATCAGGTGGCCGTACGTATGCCGCGCCGTGCCGGAACAATCCGGCCGTGGCAATCGCCTGGGAGAACACAATTCGGATCGGCACGAAGATCGCCCCCGCTCCGGGGGTGTACGGAACCGCCACTTCGAGGCGGCTGCCCTCGGGATACTGGTTCCGGCTCCGGAAGCTGATCCCGCCCTTCGACAGGTCCTCGCAGACAACCACTTCTTCCTGAAATCCTCTCCGCCGGATGCACGCGAGCACGCGCGCCCGCACGCGCGTCCGGTTGCGCCGCGGTATGACCCGTTCATCTCTGCCGCCGCGCGCCGGTCCTTCGCCCTCGGAGGGAGTCTGAGCCTGCGCCTCGATCCAGATGGATGGCGAGTCGCAATGCTTGCACAGCCGCGCCACGCATTTCCGGATCTCGAAGGACTTCAATTCCATCTCGTTCAGGTAAACCACTTCGCGCCTCTGGCAAAAGCTGCATTCCATCAGTAATCGCGCCAGAGCCTCTTCCGCCTTCTGCAGCGCAGGAAATTCGATGTCCCAGAAATCCGCGCGGGGCTCCAGAATCGCGACGGCATAAATGAAGCCTTCCGGCTCTTTGTCCACTTCCGCGACGATGCGCGCCCGCACTGTTTTTGTTTGGTCGCCTTCGAGCTTTCGATGCAGCGTGAGTTCCTGGCCCACGAACAGCTTGTCTTGCAGCCGGATCACGCCGCCGTTGCGGCTCACCAGCAGCGATTGCGCAGGCTGCTGCACAGTCGTCCCGCTGGTTGTTAGCCAGGACGCTTCCACCTGCACTCGCAGGCTGACCCTGTCGCTCTGACGCATTCCTTCGGGGCGCATAGAAGAAGTTTCGAAGTGGGTACTTTTCTTCCTCAGGCTAGCATGACCCGCATTTTCCTGTGCCCGTGCGCCCTGGCCGCTTGTCGTACCGACTAATAGCAGCTTGTGCTTGTTAAGTTTCCGGGGTGTGTTACCCTTACGCCGCCTTGTCTCCCCGTGCCGGTTTTCAAATCTGTTGTCTTCGGAGACACTATTGTGTGGGGCCTCAACCGCCTTGGGGCGCTAGGGGTGTAATCCAGCTTTCCGAGACAGACCTGTGAGCAAAGTGAACCCGATGACCGGTGGCGTGTCAGCCGCCTCTTCTCAAGTTCGCGGCCTGCGCGACCGCCGCTATTCTATCCGCTATCCCTTCGCCGCTGATGCCGAATTGATTGACATGGATACCGGAACGCAAGTCATTGGTGTGACTTCCGACATATCTATGGGTGGCTGCTTCATTTGCACCAGCAAGCCGCTTCCCTCGAACTCGCGTGCCCGTTTGCGCCTCACCCGCAAGGGTCAGGTCCTTGACGCTCTCATCGTCGTCCGCATCGTCAAGCCACGCATCGGCCTTGGCGCGGAGTTCTTCGATCTCGAACCGCCCAACGACCAGATTCTCTCGGCTTGGATCGAAGGCCTTCGCCGCACCCGTTGACAACAGTCGCCGCAGCCTCTCTTCTATGGCCGCGTATCCAGTGGATGAGCGCTCTTCTCGTAAAATTCCCTTTGTAATTTCAAGCTCTCCTCATCCGCCTTGACCGCTTTGATGGCCCGCACCACCGCATTAATCCAGCTCTGGATGTCCGCTTCGCCCTGCTCCTTCGTTGCCGTCGTCCCGTCTCCTGAATAATGATTGGGAAAGCGCGCGTACCACCAGATCCCCGTGTACACGCTCTCCGGCAATTTCACCCGCCCCTGGTCGGCCCCGGATTCACTCCCCGCGCGATCCATGTGCACCAAATCTGGATGCGTGACCAGAACATTGGAAGTCTCAGATTCCCCTGCGTGCCAGTCCGGCCCCTTCTTCTCCGCGCCAACCTTCTTCGTCGCCTCATGGCCCCACTGCACATAGACCACATAGTCGTGCGGCTTCTCAAGCTGTGCCTGCGCGAAATAGGGAAGGAGGTGCTCGTTTCCGCCGTGGCCGTTGACGATGAGCACCTTCTTGCAGCCGTTCCGCGCCATTTCGTCCGTGGTTTCCTGCAGCAGCCGCAACTGAATTTCCGCGCTATACGCCACCGTTCCCGGCTCGTGCTTGGCTTCGAAAATCTGCCCCGCGAAGTATGCCGGGAAAACCACCGCGTACTCCTGCTGCGCCGCGTGCTCCGCCACGTAGCGCACATTCAGCAAGTCCGTTCCGAGCGGTAGGTGCGGCCCGTGCTTTTCGATAATGCCGAACGGCAACAGGCAGGTCCCCTGCGACTTTGCAATCGCTTCGCGGAAATCTCCTGCCGTCAATTCTTCCCATTTGATGGAGAGCTTTGTCTGGGCGTTGGCCTGCCCCGTCAACCAAAGCAGATTCCCCAGTATTAAAACGATCCAATAGCGCATCAGCGTCCTCCTTAGCTGCTCGCTGCATTCTACTCCAACGATTGCGTCAGGAGGAAACCAGTGGCTGAGATGAGCGCTCTAAACGCCAGAAGCTTCGCCGAAGCCGCAGTTTCTTTTTTTACGGCTTTGCTTCCGCGCCGGGCATCACGTTTTTCAGTGGTTCCTGAAGCTGCTGCAGCTCAGGGTGAGGGAAAGGTTTGCGCGGCAGCATCTGGTCCCGCATTGCCGCGTTGTAAACAAAAATGGCTTCGACGAACGCCGCTTGCGCCAAATCGTTGGCCTGCAGTCGCTCGTAAGTATCCATGTTCGAATGGTGCGTGCGCGTATCGTAGTCCAGTTCGTCCTGGATGAATTGGAATCCGGGAATGCCTACGGCGTCGAAGCTCAAATGGTCGGTTCCGCCCGTATTCCGCAGCGTAATCGTCGTCACTCCCACGTCCTTCAGCGGCTCCATCCACTGCTCGAAGATGGGTCCAATCGCGCCGTTTTCTTGCAGGTACACTCCTCTTAGCTTTCCGCTCCCGTTGTCCACGTTGAAGTACCCGGACACCTTTTCCTGTTCGGGTTTCACTTCGATGGGGCCGGAAATCTTCCTGGCAAATTCAGGCAGCTTCATCTGCTCGGGGTCCGTGGATCTCGGAATCACCCCAAAATGCTGGCTCACGTACCCGCGCGAGCCAAATAATCCCTGCTCCTCTCCCGTCCACAACGCCACGCGGATTGTCCGCCGCGGCTTTACATGCAGCGTGTTTAGGATGCGCATCACTTCCATCGCCACAACTGACCCTGCGCCGTTGTCGGTCGCTCCTGTCCCCGATGCCCACGAATCCAGGTGCCCTCCAACCATGACGATTTCATCTTTCAGCTTCGGGTCCGTCCCGGGAATTTCCGCGACCGTATTGAATCCATGTTCATGGTCCCCAGTGAAGCGGGTCTCAATGTTCAATTCCAGCGTTACCGGCACGTTTGCCTTCAGCAGACGGTACACGCGCCCGTAGTTCTCGATGGCCGTCACCGCAAGGGGCAGGGAACTCGCGTGCTCTCGCTGATACGTATTCCTCCCAAGATTCACGCTGCTATCGTCGAAAATCGTCCCACCGGACCCGCCGCTGTTTTCTCCATCCCTGCTAGGAACAATGACCGCGGCCACTTGCTCGTTCGTGAGGAACTGCCCGAGCTTTTCTCGAAAGCCCATTCTCTGCATGAATTGCCGGGGTCCCTGAGCCTGCCGTTCTGCGCGCACGGGGTATTCCTCGATCTTTTTCAGTTCCGCGTCATCTGGCCGCCGGAACAATGGCTTTTCGACCGGTTTGACTTCTCGCATCTCTCCAAGCAAGACGATCTTCCCCGCCAGCTTGCCCTTGTAAGTATCGAAATCTTTCTCTTCCTTGATGTCCGCCCAAACCGCCGCCGCGCTCAACGGGCCCTTCGTGGAAGGCGACCACGGCGCCGCCTGAGCAATAAACACCGCTCTATCAGGCGAGGTCATGCGCAGCCATGTGTTCTGCTGCTCCCAGCCCATTCCGAATTCGCCCCAGTCCTCCAGGTGCGCGTTGCTGCAGCCCATGGCGGTGAACTGGTCGCGCGTCCATTCATTCGCCTTTTTCGCATTCGGTGAGCCGGTCAGCCGCGGCCCGATGCCGTCCATCAGCGCGGAGGCATATTCCATGATGTGGGAGTGGGAAAGAGCCTCCTCGCGGATGCTGACGTACATGCCATAGTCGAGTTTTTCCTTCTCGGGTTGCGGCAACTCATACGAAGGCTTCTGCGCCTCCTTGGCGGCAGCCTCCTTCTTCTCTTTCTGTGCGCCAAACAGCGAAAGCGAAAGCCCAGCAATCAGAACAACGCTCAGCCAATGAATCTTTTTCGATCCCATGTCCTGCTCCTTTAGCGCAAAATTCCCCGAGCAGGATAACAAAGGCAGGAAGATTCACCAAGGAACAACAGGCTGTGCCTTGTCAACGTTTCGTGCAGTTCAACTCAACTCGGCTTGTGATAGAGTAGCGTCCCTGATTCCAAACTCCAGGTGAGAAGTATGAAGATTCTCGCTCTGATTTCCCGAATTCTTTTAGGCCTGATCTTCGTGGTCTTCGGCCTGAACGGCTTCCTGCAATTCATCCCCGTAAAGGAACTGCCCGGCGGCCTCGCCGGCCAATTCATCACCGTCTTGGCTCAATCGCACTATGCTCTCGTTGTCTCGGCGGTGCAGGTCATCGGCGGTGCGCTCCTGCTGCTCAATCGTTACGTGCCATTGGCTTTGGCGATCCTCGGCCCGGTAATCTTCAATATCTTGTGTTTCCACATCCTGATTTTGTTCACGGGCATCTATGTCGCCATCTTTGTGACGATTCTTTGGTTTGTGCTCTTTATTCGCCACTTTCAATACTTCTCCGGACTTTTCACGCAGAAAACGGCATAATTATGCTTCCAACAACGTCTTTTGGCCGGTTTGACTGCACCCACCTCATGCGCGCCTTGCTGTCTGACCGCTCGTAGCAATCCGCAGGAGGCTTGAAACATGTGCGCACTCTATCGAGCGGATCATGTCGGCAGCTTTCTACGTCCCGCGGAACTTCTTGAAGCGCGAAAAGCCGCAAATCCCGAAGTTTTGCGGCAACTGGAAGATCGGCACGTCCAGCGCGTTCTCGCGAAGCAAAAGGAACTTGGCTTTGACGCCGCGACTGACGGTGAATTTCGCCGCCGCAACTTTATGAGCGACTTTACGGACGCGGTAGAAGGTTTCGACCTTGCCGGCGCCGTCGGCCGCAGTTGGAGCTCGGATCAAGGTGCGGCCGCGCCCGTCAGCAGCGTGACCGGGATCGTAACTTCCAACTTGCGTCAGCTGCGGCCGCTCACCGGCCACGAACTTCCATTCCTGAAAGCCAACAGCCCCTTGCCAATCAAGATGACGCTTCCCAGCGCTACGCAGTTTCCGGCGATTTCTTTCAAGCGTGGCATTACCGACAAGGTCTATAAGGATCACTCCGCGCTGCTCTGGGACATCGTCGACATCATGAAGCGCGATTTGACAAAACTCTCATCCGACGGCGTGCAATACATCCAGATTGACGCTCCGCGTTACAGCTATTACGTGGATCCAAAGTGGCGCTCCTGGATTAAGACCGAACTTCAGACCGATCCCGATGCCGCATTTGACGAAGCGGTTCGCGCGGACAACGCCTGCCTGCGGGCGGCGCGCCGCGACGGCGTGACGCTCGGCATGCACTTGTGCCGTGGCAACAATCGCAGCCACTGGTATGCCGAAGGCGGCTACGACGCCATCGCGGAAAAGCTTTTCGGTACACTGGAAGTGGATCGCTTCCTTTTGGAGTACGACGACGACCGCTCCGGAACATTCGAGCCACTGCGCTTCATCCCCAAGGGCAAGACTGTGGTGCTGGGACTCATCAGTTCCAAGGTGCCACGAATGGAAGATCCCGCCCAATTGATGAAGCGGATCGAAGAAGCCTCGCGCTTCGTTCCCATGGAGAATTTGGCCCTCAGTCCGCAGTGTGGCTTCGCTTCAACCGCGGAAGGCAATCTTATCTCCGAAGATCAACAGTGGGCTAAGCTGAAGCTCGTCGTTGACACCGCGCGTCGTGTGTGGGGTTAAGCACTGATAAATCTGAGTGCACAGCCTATTAGAGCCGGATTTTCTCTTTTCGCTTCAGCAATCGAAAAACACCGTCTCTTGCGGTCCTTGCAACGCCACGTTCCATTCTAGGTGCCCTTCGCCCCTTCCCGATTTACCCGCAATCAACGTGCTTCGGCGCGATGGCTCAACTAAACACAGCGCATAATCTTCGGCATTTGCTGGATCATCTGGAAAATAGATTCGTGTCACCAGGCGGCGCAACAGTCCGCGCATGAACACGGAAACCACAAGATGCGGCGCCTGCAACTTTCCGTCGGGGCCCACGACTCGGCCAGGTTTTATTGTGCTGAATCGAAAGTTTCCGTCTTCGTCCGTAGGTATCCGCCCGAATCCCTGAAATCCCGCCTCGCCACTCTTTCCCTCGTTATCTTCCGGATGCGCGTATTTGCCGTGCGAATTGGCTTGCCAAATCTCCAGCATCGCATCCGGTACACCTTGTCCGTCCGCGTCGAGAACGCGCCCTTCAATCTCGATGCGTTCACCCGCTACGCCGGGGCCGGCCAGCTCGTCCACAAACAGCCATTGCAAGCCGATGCGAAAGTATGGCCCCACCGTTTGCGACGTTGTTGCTTGCAGGCTCATTTCATTTCTCCCACGGCGTGGCGTGACGCCCGCTCAGAATGACGTCGAACTTGTAGCCCAAGGCGTGCTCTGGCAAGGTCGTCTCCCAGTCGAACACAGAGATGAGCCGATTGCGCGCCTTTTCATCCGCCGTGCAGTTAAAAATCGGGTCAAAGGGAATTAGTGGATCCCCAGGAAAATACATTTGCGTGACCAGGCGAGTCGCGAACGCCGGCCCGAACAACGAAAAGTGAATGTGCGCCGGCCGCCACGCGTTGTAGTGGTTCTTCCAGGGGTATTCGCCCGGGCGAATCGTAACAAACCGGTAGTGGCCGTTCGCATCCGTCAGCGTGTGTCCGCATCCTGTGAAGTTCGGGTCCAGCGGCGCATTGTGCTGGTCCACCTTGTGCAAGTACCGGCCGGCCGCATTCGCTTGCCATATCTCCACCAAGCTATGCGGCACCGGTCGGCCGTTCTCGTCCAGCACCCGCCCGCTGACGATGATGCGTTCTCCGAGCGGCTCGCCGTGATGCTGGCGCGTCAAATCGCAGGCCTTCAGGTCCACAATCGAAGAATCAAAAACTGGCCCCGTGACTTCGGAAATCGTGTGCGGAAGATACACCAACGGTTTGCTCGGCGCGCGTGTGATGGAAGAAACATACGGCGGGTGCAGATGATTCGGCTGAGTCCCGGGGTATGGCCTACGGTAGCCCACAAGCTTTCCCATGGACGCAGCCTCCTGGCAGAACGAGTTGGAAATTCGCCTGACGCCCGTCAACCCCAGCGAATGGGCCCAAATCCCCGGTGACCGCCGCGGCGGGAGCGCGCCGGGCGGGAGACTGGCAATTTACGGGAGAAGACCCCGGAGGTCAAGGCCGATAAACGCATTCCTGTGCGTATATCGAACGCCCGTTGTATCTCCACTAACGTTTCGCCCAGGCCCTGGGCATTTGGCGCAACGTCTGCTCCCCTCCGCAAAGTTGCCAATGATATCGCTGCCCGAAATCCCCATTCTTGAGAGATAATCGGCCATTCTGCCCCTGGCTTGCCGCCTTTCAAGCCAGCACGCATCTTAATTCCTGAAAACGCAGGAAAATCGCAGCTTCAAATTCATCGCGGGACGGACCAAGGGGATGAACGATCTAGCCGAACTTCAGGAAGTGGACGGCGTTGCGGTCCTACTGGTGAACAACCCGCCCGTGAACGCGTTGTCCGCGGGCGTGCCGGAAGCGATTGCTGCGGCCATCCGTTCGGCAGAGGCAAACTCAAATGCCCACGCGATCGTACTCATGGGCGCGGGCAAAACTTTCATCGCCGGCGCCGACATCAAGCAACTCGAAGACATGGCTTGGGGCCGTGGCGCGGGTGCGCCGAACCTGCACAATCTTCTCCTCCAAATCGAAGATTGTGCCAAGCCCGTGGTCATGGCCATTCACGGCACCGCGTTGGGCGGCGGCCTCGAAGTCGCCATGGCGGGGCATTACCGCGTTGCCGTGCCCAGCGCTCAGCTCGGCCAGCCCGAAGTGAATCTTGGAATTATCCCGGGAGCCGAAGGTACGCAGCGGTTGCCCCGGCTGGCGGGCGTTGAGAAAGCGCTCGAAATGTGCGTGACTGGAAAACCCCTCATGGCCGCAGCCGCTTTGGAAGCCGGTCTGCTTGACTCCATTCTCGAAGGCGATTTACGTTCGCAAGCCGTAAAGTTTGCCAACCGCATCTCCGAAGAGGGCGGCCCTCATCCAAAAACGCGCGAGCGCGCTGCAGCGCTCAAGTCCGCTAGCACGCTGGACGCAGCATTGGCCAAAGCGCGCGAGCTGGCCGCCAAATCGAAAAAGAACATGTTGGCACCTCTGAAAGCTATTGAGGCCATCGCCGCAGCCGCGACCCTCCCCTTTGCCGAAGGTTGCGCTCGCGAACGTGCTCTTTTTCAGGAATGCGTCACTTCGGATCAGTGCCGTGCGCTCATTCATGCCTTCTTTGCGGAACGCGGCGCAGGAAAAGTCCCCGGCGTGGCCAAGGAACCCCCCGCGTTGCCCATCGAGCGCATCGGTATTCTGGGCGCCGGTACCATGGGCGGCGGTATCGCCATGGCCTGCGTGAATGTCGGAATTCCCGTCTTGCTCAAGGACAGTAATCAACAATCCCTGGACGCTGGCATGGCTGCCATCCGCAAGAACTACGACGTCTCCGTGCAGCGCGGCCGCTTCACCCCGGAGATGGTCGCGGAGCGCATCGCGAGGATCCATCCCCAGCTCGACTATTCCGGCTTCGACTCCTTGGATCTCGTCATCGAAGCCGTCTTTGAAAATAGCGAACTGAAACGCAAGGTGTTTTCCGAACTCACGGCCATCACCAAGCCGCAGGCAATTCTCGCCTCCAACACCTCCACGTTGAATATAGATGAATTTGCCGCCGCCACACTTCATCCCGAAAATGTCCTTGGCCTCCATTTCTTCAGCCCCGCGAATGTCATGCGCCTCCTCGAAATCGTCCGGACGAAATCCTCTGCGAGTCAGACCGTCGCCGCCGCGCTGGCGTTTGCGAAGCGAATCTCCAAAGTCGGCGTTGTCGTTGGCAATTGCCCGGGATTTGTAGGCAACCGCATGATGTTTCCCTACATGTACGAAGCACAGTTTCTTGTCGAAGAGGGTGCCACGCCCGAACAAGTGGACCTCGCTCTCGCTCGCTTCGGCATGGCCATGGGCATCTTTGAAGTTGATGATATGGCCGGCCTCGACGTCGCTTGGCGCATTCGAAAAGAATTGCGCCACTTTTCCGAGCCCGGCGCTCGCCGACCTCTCGTCGCCGATCAACTCTGCGAGATGGATCGCTTCGGCCAGAAGACAGGCAAGGGCTGGTACGCCTACGGCCAGGATCGCAAGCCCAACCCTGATCCCGAAGTTCTCGCATTGATTCGAGACTCGGCGCGCAAAGCAGGTATTCCCCAGCGGGAATTCTCCGACCAGGAGATTGTCGAGCGCGCTCTGTACGGCTTGATCAACGAAGGCGCGCGCCTCCTCGAAGAAGGCTTTGCCTTGAGAGCCGCCGACATTGACGTCATTTATCTCAACGGATATGGCTTTCCCTCTTGGCGTGGCGGGCCGATGTTTTACGCCGATACCGTGGGCCTAACGCGAATCCTCGACCGCATCCAGCAATTTCAACGCGAACATGGTTCACGCTGGACTCCGGCAAACCTCTTGCGCAATTTGGCAGAAGCGAATAGAACCTTCCGCGAATATGATGCCGAACACACCGGATAGCATCGCAGGGGAAGGGAATGAAATCATTGACTAAACGCCCGGTCCGCCCCATGTTCCGCGAGCGCCTTCAATCCTTCGCCATGGAAAGCACTGGTAGTTCAACGTGCTTGGCCGACGACCTTTATCAAGTACACGTTCCTGCCCATGGAATCACGTGTTCGGAGCATCTCTCATGAGCTCTCCCCTTCGCATTGATGTTGGCTCGCTCGCGGCCATTGACGTTCATGTTCACCTCGAAGCCTTCGACGACACCAGCGCCACCGACAATGCCGCCAAGAAGTATTTCGGCGATAGCGGTGCGTCGCGCGAACCCAAAGCTCTCGCCGACTACTACCGCTCGCGCAAAATCGCCTTCGTCATTTTCGCCGTGGATGAACGCCTTACCGGCAGGCCTCGCATCACGAACGACGAGGTCATCCGTTTCGCTGCCGACAACGCCGACGTCGCCATCCCTTTTGCCAGTATCGATCCCCATCGTGGGTCGGATGGAGTCCGCGAAGCGAGACGCCTCGTCGCCGAGGGTGTTGTCCGCGGCCTGAAACTTCATCCTCCTGTGCAGCAATTTTCTCCCAACGATTCGCTGGTCTACCCTCTCTACGAAGTATTCGCCGAAGCGCGTCTGCCCGTTGTCTTCCACACCGGCCACAGCGGCATCGGTACGGGCATGCCGGGCGGCGGTGGAATCCATCTCAAATATGGCAACCCCATGCCCATCGACGACGTGGCCGTGGATTTTCCAGTCCTGCCTATCATCATGGCTCATCCATCTTTTCCCTGGCAGGATGAGGCGATTTCCGTTTGTCTCCACAAGCCAAACGTCTACATCGATCTCTCCGGTTGGTCTCCCAAGTACTTTTCTCCCACGCTCATTCAGTACGCCAATTCGCGCCTCCAGCGTAAAGTCCTGTTCGGCTCGGACTATCCTTTTATTACTCCCGATCGCTGGCTCGCCGACTTCCAGAAAATCCCCATCCGCGATGAAGTGCGGTCTCTCATTCTGAAAGACAATGCCGTGAAGCTTCTGGGTTTGTCACAGGTGTAAGAAATCCCGGGCCGCAGGCGAAGGATGCTCTTGCGCTCTCGGAACTTGTGTAG
>DASPTY010000116.1:0-30263 GCA_035623175.1 Candidatus Limnocylindrales bacterium
GTGCCGCCCGTCGGGTGCGATTCGATTTCGTCCGGAGGTCCCCAAAGGATGTATACGTGCCCGCGGTCGGTCTTCCATCCCGGTATCCCCGAGGCAAAATGCTCGTTGGCGTACGCAATCCGCCGATAGTGTTCTTCCTTGAAGGTGTTCTCGAGTGATTCGGGATCAGGGTTCCGGCGTCGCCAAAAATCCTCGATGAACTGGTCGCGCTCCTCGTTCGTCTCCAAGCGCAAAAATGCCGCCTTCTCTTCATCGCTGATGATGTACGGCACGTCCTCTCTCAGCCAGTCGCCATACACATCGCCGGTTTCTTTGGCGAACTTCTTCTTCCGCTGCTTCTGTTCCTTCGCGCTCAGCTTCCGCGTCGAGTCGTCCTGCCGCGCAGCTTGTTCCTGTCCCCGCGCCCATCCGCCGCATATCAACGCAACACATCCCAAGCCGCACGCCGCGTATCCGCGAATTCGCATAGGTCCACCCCCGCATCCTTCTGTTCTCTCAGACTCCCTTCTACCCGCTCAGGTTGCCTCCACGATCCCTCTCCTGGTGCGGCGCTGGCTCTATCCGGGCGGCCAGAGACACCCCGGCTCAGTTCTATTGTCTGCGACTGAATTTCGGACAAAAGCGCTTATCTAAATGCGGACAAACGTGCGATTGCGATAGAAGTAGTAGAGGCAGAGCCAAATGCTGCCCACCATACCGAAGTAAAGCAGAGGCTCGCCGAAGCTGCCGAGATGCCTGGCCAAGCCGGCGAAGAAAATCTGGCTGACTTGGTAAAAGGGAAGAACTTCCCCGGCCATGTAAGCGACGATCGCATTCATGCCGATGACGACGAAGAAAAACGCCCAGCGCCGGTAGCCCTTCACGTCTATCAGCCAGTAAAATGCCGCCAGCAGCAAGAGGCACCAGCCGCCGGACCACAGCACCATCGAACTCGTCCAGATGTGCTTGATGATCGGGTGCACCAAGCCCCACAGCCATCCCACGAGCAGGCACGCGACTCCCGAAGCCGCCAGCAGTTGCGCCTTGCGTGGGCCCGGAACAGACGACCGCAACAAGTGGCCGGACAGCACGCCCATCAGCACGGTAGCGCCAAAGCCGAGGCTCGAGAGAATCCAGGTGTAAGTTGTCCCGTCCTGGAAGCGCCCGAGCAAGCCCTTGTCAATCCACATCGCTAAATTGTCCCCGGGTGTCAGAACACCGGCGGCGTGGCCCGGTGCCGGCACGAACGCGAGGAGCAGCCAGTACACAATAAGCAGGACACCCGCTAACACCGCTTGTCCTCGCACGCGCAATTCCACCAATGCAATTGATGAAATCAAGTATCCCGCAGCGATCGCCTGCAGCGTATTGCTGTAAAACTGTAAATTATGCGAGTCGAATGCGAGCAGGTGCCCTTGCGCGATCATCCCCAGAATCCACAGCACCACCACGCGATACGCCACTTTGCGATAGATCTGCCAGCGGGTTTCACCCAACTGGATGCGCTTGCCCACCGAAAACGGCATGGCCACCCCAACAATGAACAGGAACAGCGGCATGATCAGGTCCCAGCCCACGAATCCTACCCACTCGACGTGGTCGAACTGCCGGTCGAGCCAGTGCGGCAGGGGATTTGCGAAGAGCTTGCAGACCGCCATCACAAACGGTCCTCCGCCTATGATCCAGAACATATCGAAGCCGCGCAGCGCGTCTACCGATACGAGCCGTTGAGATGAGTCAACCACGTGCGCTTCCGGCCTTGCGGATTTACCTGGCTCCATCTTTGCGTTCCCTCCTGGCTCTCGGACTACACTCTCAGCCGAACCGGCGAAGCACGGTGAAGAAGGTCGATTTCTTTCCCGCCCGAGTTTTCAGCTGACATGGGCCGACTGCTAACCGTCCTAAATACTGTTACTTATATACCGTTTTGCAGAAGCGGCCAAGTCCGGGATAACTGCCACCAGGCCGGTTCCGCGAGTGCCAATTTGACCGTTGCGTACCCCCTCTTCCTGCGCCAAACTATGCTTTCCCGCGGTACTCCTGCGCTTCCCCGAAGTACGCATCGCGGGATCTCCTTGTCAGTTCGGAGCGAACTCCTAAAAGGACTTTCCTATGACCAATCCCATTGGCGAGCTTCACCCACCAACTCGTTTGATGATGACCCCCGGGCCGTGCTCTATCGACCCCCGGGTGTATCGCGCTCTGGCCACGCCCATCGTCGGCCATCTCGATCCTTGGTTCCGCGGCTGCATGGACGAAGTGCAGGTGCTCCTCCGCCAAATCTTCCAGACCGAGAACCGCATCACATTTCCTCTCTCGGCTTCCGGTTCTGGCGGCATTGAAGCCTCGGTGCTGAATTCGCTCGAGGCCGGTGACGAAGCCATCTGCTGCGTCAACGGCATGTTCTCTCAGCGCTCCTACGTCATCGCACAACATACTCCGGCCACGGCGCATCTGGTCGAAGCGCCTCTGGGCAAGCCGGTTGACCCCGAAGACGTGCGCAAGGTTGCCAAGGGCCGCAAGATCAAGTTCATCGGCCTCGCTCAGGGTGAAACCTCTACGGGCGTCGTCACCGACATTGACCCCTTCCGCAAAGTCGCCGATGAATGTGGCGCGTTGCTCGTGGTGGACACCGTCGCCTCCCTCGCAGCCGTCCCCGTCAACGTGGACAAGCAGCGCATTGACATCTGCTTCAGCGGCTCTCAAAAAGCGCTCAGCGCCCCTCCAGGCATGTCTCCCATCACTGTGAGCCCGCGTGCTGAAGAAGTCTTTCGCAACCGCAAGTCTAAGGTCCAGAGCTGGTACTTTGACCTTTCCACCGCCATGAACTATTGGGGCAAGGACCGCCTCTATCACCACACCCCGCCGATCTCGTTGATTTATGCGCTGCGTGAAGCCATGCGCATCGTGCTCGAAGAAGGGCTGGAGCCGCGCTGGGAACGTCACCGCATCAACCAGCAGGCGCTAGTGGCTGGGTGCGAAGCCATGGGGCTGCAGATGTTTGTGGACAACCCGCAGGACCGTCTCGTCACCGTCACCGCCGTGAAGATTCCCGCTGGCATCGACGACCTCAAGGTGCGCAATCAGCTCCTCGATGAGTACAACATCGAAATCGCCGGTGGCATTGGTCCGACCAAAGGCCAGATCTGGCGACTCGGCACGATGGGCTATTGCAGCCAGAAAGCGTTTGTCCTGGAGTTGCTTGCTGCTCTCGATCAGGTCCTGCTCAGCCAGGGGCACAAGCACTCGCCCGGCGCCGGCGTCGGCGGAGCGATTCAGAGCTACGCTCACTCGGAAGCCCCCGTAGCCGCCGTGCGGTAGACCTGTCCGTCATCCCGGACGGAATCTGTGGAGTGAAGACCTCTGCCTCTTCCTGCGGCTTCTGCGGGAAGAATTCCTCTTCGCTCTGTTGCCCACAATTGATTCCTCGCCAACTGCTGCGGGCGAGTCAATGACGGTATCCATAGTTCTGACAATAGAGGCGCAGGTCAAATCCTCAGGTTGAACGCGCTTCGGATTTGGCGAGATCGCCTTCCCACCGCGCGATCACCGCGCTCGCCAGGCAGTTGCCCGTAACGTTGACAGACGTTCGCGCCATGTCTATTAACGCATCCACGCCCAGGATGAGGAAGATGGGCTCCGTGGGCAGATGAAGCGTCCCGGCCGTAGCGAGAAGCACCACCAGCACCGCACGCGGCACTCCCGCAACGCCCTTACTCGTCAGCATCAAAGTAAAAACCATCATGAGCTGCTGCGGCCACGACAATGGAATTCCCGCTGCCTGGGCAACAAACACCGATGCAACAGCCAAGTACAACGTTGATCCGTCCAGGTTGAAGCTGTAACCTGCCGGAATCACGAACGCCACAATTTCGCGTGGCACTCCAAACGCCTCCATAGATTCCATCGCGCGCGGCAGAGCGGCTTCCGAAGAACTTGTCGCGAAAGCGATGGTAGCGGGTTCCGCTACCGACCTCAGAAACCGGCCCAACGGCAGCCGCGTCAGCATCACAATCGGAAGCAACACGAACAAAAGAAACGCCAGCAAGCCGCCGTAGGCCGTGAGAACCAGTTTCCCCAAGGGCAGCAATACATTGATCCCCAGATGGCCCACCGTGTATGCCACCGCTGCGCCGACGCCGACTGGCGCGAAGTACATCACGATGTTCGTGAAGCGAAACATCGTTTGTGTCAACGATTCCGCAAGACTCAACATCGGCTGCCGCAACTTTTCCGGCACATGGATGAGCGCGATGCCGAACAGAATGGCGAAGACGGCTACTTGCAGAATCTGATTTTCCGCGACCGCGCGCGCAATATTTTCCGGAAAAATGTGCAGAAGAAAATCATCCCACTTCAGAGTCCCTATATTTTGTACCGCGGCTTCTCCCGCCGCTTGCGGAATGGCCATGCCAACTCCGGCATGACTCAGATTGATGGCCGCCACGCCGATAAAGAGCGCAACCGTTGTCACCACTTCGAAATACAGCAAGCTCTTCCACCCGATACGTCCCACCTTGCGCACATCGCCGTGGCCTGCGATGCCGGTAACCAGCGTGCCCAAAATCAGTGGCGCGACAATGACCTTAATGAGGCGGAGAAAGATGTCGCTGAGCACGCGGAGATGTGTGGCGAGCTGCGGCTTGTCCAAACCCAGCTCCAGTCCAAGCAGCATTGCGAAGAAAATCCAGTAGGTAAGAGAGCGCTTGCGGAGCCCGCCAAAGACCAAGAGTGCCAACCCCAGCCAACGCGGCAATGCCACCCAGGCGTGCCCCGGTACGACCGCGATGAGGAGAAAACCGGCAGCAAAGAAAAACAAGCCGCCGATTACAAAAATGCGAACTGGTTTCGACGAATCGCCAGACAATTCACATTCCCTTTTTGGAGCGAGCAACCCGCTTTTGCCTCGACATCATAACTTGACAGCGCGATTCTAAACAGTGCCTCTTTCCGCGTCACCTCCTTCATTTCTAGCGAAGCGGGAAATCTGTCCCTCCGTCAAATGCCGAACCAAGCTTGCCTGCGGCTTTGCTCGGCTGCTATCTTCGCTTCATGGCGAAAATTACTCATCTTGAGTGTTCTCGTTGTCATTCCACTTTGTCCTGCGAAACGCCGCGCACCGTTTGCCCCAAGTGCACTGGCTCTTTGTACGTGCGCTACGATCTGACTCCCCTGCGCGGCATTGCGCATCGCGAAGAAATTGCTCGCGCCGGCTCCGCTTCCTCCTGGGCCGGCATGTGGCGATATCGCGCCGTGCTTCCCGACGCGCAACCCGTCACCCTTGGCGAAGGCTGGACCCCCGTAATCCGCAGCCGCCGCCACCCCAACGCCTTCCTGAAGGAGGAAGGCGCGAACCCCACTGGCAGCTTCAAAGCGCGTGGCATGGCCATGGCCGTGACCATGGCCCGCCAGTACGGCTTGAAGAAACTGGCCGCGCCCTCCGCCGGAAATGCCGCCGGCGCGTTGGCAGCGTATGCCGCTGCTGCCGGAATCGAAGCGCATCTGTTCATGCCGAAAGACGTGCCCTTCGCGAACTATCTGGAAGCCGTGGTCTATGGCGCCAAGGTCACGCTTGTGGACGGATTGATCTCCGATTGCGGCCGCATCGTGGCCGAGCGCAAAGAGAATGAAGGCTGGTTCGACATCTCCACACTAAAAGAGCCGTTTCGCGTGGAAGGCAAGAAGACCATGGGCTACGAGCTTGTCGAGCAGCTCGGATGGGAATATCCCGATGCAGTTTTCTATCCCACCGGAGGCGGCGTCGGCTTGATTGGCATGTGGAAGGCCTTCGGAGAGTTGGAAGAGCTCGGCTGGGTTCGTCCGGGAAAGCGCCCTCGCATGATTGCGGTCCAGTCCGCCGGTTGCGCTCCCGTCGTTCGTGCATTCGAGCAGGGCGAAAAGGCGAGCCAGATGTGGAAAGATGCCGCGACGTTTGCCGCTGGCTTGCGTGTGCCGAAACCGTATGGCGACACCATCATGCTGGAAATTCTCCGCGAATCGAACGGCTTGGCGATTGCTCTCCCGGATGAGGAGATTCTCGCATCCTTGCGCGATTGGGCTCACAATGAGGGCGTATTTCTCTGCCCCGAAGGTGCCGCAGCTACGGCGGCATACGACCATTTGTTGAAGACAGAATTCTTGAAGCCGGAACATCGCGTCGTCATCTTCAATACCGGCGCCGGCCTCAAGTACGTGGACGTCATCGCGGAAACTGCTGCCATTCGCCGTCCTCAGCCTGCTTCCTAGGCTCGATCTTTTCCTCTGCGGGCTGCATTGACACAATGCCGAGCGAAATTGGAAACTACGTAGAGATAATCCGAAACGCAACAGAGGAGCACTCGTGCCTTCACTTCCGGTCTTAGCAAACGCTGGCGCCATGAACCAGTTCATCGGCGCTTTTGAAGTCACTTCCAAGTTGAGCGGTCACGTCTACCGTTGCAGTTTCTCGCATATCTGGAACGCGATTGCCACGCGCCACAGTGACACCATTGACGCGAAGTTCGTCGTGGATGACGAAGGACACATCGTGGGTCTGGCGCACACTGCCTTCGTCGAGTTCCGCAAGAAGACGGGCCGTGACCTCACCGACCGCGAAGCCAGTTTTGTCGCTGCGGAATATTTGCGGGATCGCTTGGAAGAAGAAGACGAGCGGCCACTTTATGACGTCGCCCACATCGAAGTGATGCGGCTAATCGAACGCGTCGGCATCAAGTAGCAGAAAGAAATCAACAAGAAATTCCCTGGTGACGGGTTGCCCTAGATTGCAGATGCAATCACGGGGCGCTCGGATTCGGTCCTGGGGAGGCCCGGAGTGCCTCATCTTCGGCGCGGAATTGCGCCAGGCACGGATGGTGCAGCCCGTCGCGACGGACAAAGTAGATCACCAAGAGCAGCAACAACGCCCCAAAGACCATCACTGCTGTGGCCGCTTGCAATCCCATCTGAAGGTCGCTCACGTCGGAAACTTTGCCGATGAGCAATGGCCCCAACGCGCCGAACAGCCCCGTCGAGAACATGTACACGCCCACTGCCGTCGCATGCGCGCGCTGTGGCGTTAGGTCGTGCAGCACCGCCGTGGTCGGCCCGTGATACCACGACATGAAAAACATCGAGACGGAAAATCCTGCCAGCACCAGCCACTTTTCCTCGGTCTGGATGGCGAGAAGCAGAAAGGGCGCGGCCGCCAGAAAAGCGAAGGCGATAACCAGGATGCGGCCAAACGTGAATCGCTTCTGCAGACGGTCTGCGAGGTATCCAGCCGTAAGCGCGCCGATCACGGACGTGATCAAGGCAATGATCGCCAGCGAAAGTGACGCCTCCTTCGTGCTGAAGTCCTTGTAGCTCTTCGCGTAGTCTATCCCCCATGTCACAAACGAGACGCTGGAAAACGTGATGCAGATCCCGGCGATGATCATGGTCAGAAAGGCCGGCACGCGTAGCAGTTGCATGACAGGAACAACCTCGGAGCGCGGGCGGCGTTGCGGTTCCTTCAGCGTCAGCGCCGTCAGGCCGGGGAGCACCCCGAGCAGGCCCACAACAACGAACGCGTGCTGCCAGCCATGGCGTTCTCCCATGATTCCGCCGAGCGCGAGCCCCGCCACGCCGCCCAGAATCATTCCCGCAGCAAAAATGGATTGCGCCATCGCCCGGTATTCCCTGCGGAACGAATCGGAGATCAGCGATTGCGCTGCCGGTGCATAGGCAGCTTCACCTATGCCCACCATTCCGCGCGCAAATAACAGAACGGCAAACGTCGGGGCCAGCCCGCTCCCGATGGCCGCCACACTCCACAACAGCACCCCTCCCGCGATAATCTTGGGCTCATTGAACCGGTCGGCCAAATATCCCGAGGGAATGCTGGCCAATGCCAAGACCACCAACAGGACCCCCTGCAGCGACCCTAGCAGCGTGTCGCTTACGTTGAAGTGCGTGCGCAAGGAAGGCAGGAGCGGGTTCAGCACCTGGCGGTCCGCATAGTTGACAAAATTGATTAAAGCAAGTACAGCAAGTAGACGCGCCTGCTCAAAGCTGAACGTGATCTTCGATGAGTTCATCGTGTCGCGGTTCCCCTGGGCAGAGGCGTGCTTCGCGCGGGGCGCCAACGAGCCCCGCATTTCCTGGACCCGAGAAATTATATAACGCGGATGAGACAAGCCAACCGAAACACAACCACAAGTGACAGATTAACTACCGTCCTTTCCTACGGCGCCCTTCTCCTGCTCGGTTACGTGGTCTTCCTGATTGTGCAGCCGTTCCTCATTCCCCTGGCCTGGTCCGCGGTGCTCACCATCTTCTTCTATCCGGTCTTCCAGCATCTGGAACGCCGCACGTCTCCCACTTGGGCCGCGCTCATTTGCACGTTGGGCGTCACGCTTCTGCTGATCGTGCCCGTGCTGCTGATTCTGTTGCACGCGGCCCGCGAAGCCATTGATGCCTCCGCCCGCATCCGCGAATCCATCAATTCCGGCGTGCCGCTCATGCCCATGGAAATGGCCAGCTCCCTTCGGCGTCACCTGCCGCAATCCTGGCAGGGCCTTGACGTCATCGGTCCTCTGCGCCAGGGCGAGGAGAAAATTGCCTCCTATCTGGCTGCAAGTCTCGGCAGCCTCCTGAAAAACCTCTTCTCCTTCTTCGTTGACCTTTTCATTCTCCTCTTCGCCCTGTTCTTCGTCTTCCGTGATGGCGAGAAGATTCTGCGCTCACTCCGCCACCTGATTCCCTTTGAAGCGGAAATTCAGGAAGAAATGTTGCGTGAATCGCGCGACCTCATCTTCGCCAGCGTAGCGGTCGCCCTCCTCATCGCCGCCATCCAGGCGTTTCTCGGTGGCACTGCGTTCAAGCTCTCCGGACTTCCGGCGCCCATCTTCATGGGCGTGGTGATCGGTTTTTGTTCCATCATCCCGGTCGTGGGATCGGCGTTGATTTGGGTTCCTGCGGCGGCATGGCTGGGTCTCAGCGGCCATTGGGGCAAAGCGCTTCTGGTTCTCGCCATCTGCGGTGGAGTGGCTTCCGTCGCGGATAGCTTCGTGCGGCCTCTGCTGCTTCGAAATCGCACGCGCCTCAACGACCTGCTGCTTTTCATTAGCATTCTTGGAGGCTTGGACGTCTTTGGACTGTTGGGTCTTGTCATCGGGCCGACGATGGTCGCTGCCGCTTTGGGCGTCTTCCGCGTCTACGTGGATCACCGGGAGGAGTTGGCCCGTCTGGAGAAGGAGCCTGCGTAACTCCTTGCTTAACGCTGTGGCTAAATTCACCGACAGCGGGTTCCTCGCTGTGCTAGAGTACGCCGTCGAATAGAGTACGCCGTCGAATGAAGACCAATACCGACAACACGGAAACCAAGGCAAGAGTGGCCGAGCTCGGCCCGGAAAAGCTGCGCTGGCGCTGCGACCTATCCCGCATTCCCTTCGAGACCACGGCCCAGGCGCAGAAGCGCGAAGGATTCGTCGGCCAGGATCGCGCGCTGCGCGCCTTGAAGATGGGCGTCGAGCTTTCCGCCCCCGGCTATAACGTCTTTGTCTGCGGCTTGGCCGGCACAAGCCGCGGCGGCACCATCGCCCAGATGATCGAGGATTTACATCCGGTCACAAAGCCTTCTCTCGACCGCTGCTACGTCAACAACTTCAAGATTCCAGACCGGCCGCGCCTTCTCATCCTTCCGCGCGGCTCTGCCGAATCTTTCAAAAAAGACATGCAGGCGGGAATCGACTTTTTGCGCCGCCGCATTCCCCAAGTCTTTGAAGGCGAGCCCTTCCAGCGGCAAAAGGGACGCATCGTCGAGCGGTTCTCCGTGCGTGAAAAGGATTTGATGGACGATTTCACTCGCCGCATCGCCCGCGAGCAGTTCGCGCTCGGCCACATGCAAGTCGGCGCCGTTGCGCTTCCCGAGATTTTTCCTGTCCTCGAAGGCCAGATGGTGCCCATCGAGGACATCTCAAAGATGGTCCACGAAGGCAAGCTCGAGACCGGCGTGGCCGAGGAGATCGAACGCAAGTACGAGCAGTTCCGCCAGGAGTTTACCGTCGTTTACCGCAAGACGCTGACACTCTCACGCGAACTCGCCAGCGAGCTGAGCTATCTCGAGCAGGAAGCCGCGTCCGTACTCGTGGACGGCGTCATCGAAGAACTCAAGGAAAAATATCCTGGCCAGGGCGTCACCGAGTACCTCGAAGAGGTCCGCCACCATCTCCTCGACAACCTCGGACCCTTCAAGGAACGTGAGGGCGAAGAAGAGCAATCCCACGAGCCCCCCGAAGCGCTGCAAAAGCCTCCGGCGCCCGAGCGCGATCCCTTCCGCGTCTATGGCGTGAATGTGATCCTCGCGCACAACCACGAGGATGGCTCACCCGTGATTTTTGAGACCACGCCCTCTTATCAAAACCTTTTCGGCACCATTCAGCGCGCCTACGATGCCCGCGGTGGCTGGACCAGCGACTTCATGGACCTTCGCGGGGGCTCTTTGCTCCGCGCCGACGGCGGATTCCTCATCATGTATTCGATCGAGGCGCTCTCTGAGCCCGGCGTCTGGCGCGCCCTCAAACGCACGCTGAATCACAACCGCCTCGACATCCAGCCCATCGAGTCTTTCTATCCCTTTACGACCACGGCACTGAAGCCCGAGTCTATCGAGATCAACGTTAAGGTCATCCTCATCGGCGACCGCGACCTCTACGAGCTCCTCTACGACTACGAGGAAGACTTTCGCAAGATTTTCAAGGTGCGCGTCGAGTTCGATGAAGAAATGCCGCTCAGCGACGGCGTCATCGAAGAGTATTCCGGGCGTCTGCGCGCGCTTAGTGAAAAAGAAAATCTCTTTCCCTTCGACCGCGGCGCCTTTGCGGCGATTCTCGAGCACGGCGTGCGGCGCGCTGGACGCCGCAATAAGGTCACCGCCCGCTTCGTGGACATCGCCGATCTTGCGCGGGAAGCCCATTATGTTGCGGCGGCTGCCCAGGAAAATGTCGTTCGGGCTGCCCATGTGCGCGCCGCGATCGCCTCCAAGGTCGAGCGCCACAATCTCATCGAGACGCGCATCCGCGAAATGATTGAGGAAGGTACGCTGCTTGTGGATTTGGCCGGCTCCCACGTGGGCCAGGTCAACGGCCTCAGCGTTCTGGAAATCGGCGGCTATTCCTTTGGCAAGCCCGTGCGCATTACGGCCAGCGTGGGCCTCGGCAAAGCGGGCCTGATCAACATCGAGCGCGAATCCAATCTCAGCGGAAGATTCCACGACAAGGGCGTGCACATCATCTCTGGTTATTTGCGCTCCTGCTTTGCCAAGGATAAGCCGCTTTCCCTCTCCGCCAGCATTTGCTTCGAGCAATCCTATTCCGGCATTGATGGCGACAGCGCGAGCTCCACGGAAATCTACGCTCTTCTTTCCGCGCTCTCCGACCTGCCGCTGCGCCAGGACGTGGCCGTCACTGGATCAATGAATCAACGCGGAGATATCCAGGCCATCGGCGGCGTGAACGAAAAGATCGAGGGCTATTTCGATGTGTGCCGGATTCAGGGCCTGAGCGGTAGCCAGGGCGTGCTGATTCCCGCGTCCAACGTGGAAGACTTGATGCTGCGCGAGGATATCCTGGAGGCGGTGTCCGCCGGAAAGTTCCACATCTGGCCTGTGGCGCGTATCGAGCAAGGCATCGAGCTTCTTACTGGCGCTACCGCGGGCAGCCGGAATGGCTCCGGGAATTTTGACCAAGGCACGGTGTTTGCCCACGTTGATGAACGCCTGCGCGAAATGGCCCGCATGATGAAGGACTTTGAATGAGGGCTGCGACCCCTAGCAGTCAGTTCGCCGCCTTTGGCGCGACGTACGCTTTGCGGTGATCCACACGGTACTCCTGCGGTTTCCCTTTTGCATTGTTCGTACCGGACTCCACTTTCACTTCGATGGAGTGCGTTGCTCCATCATGTTCAGGCGGCACAAACGCCAGGCTGTATTCGTGGCGCACCAGTTGTGCCATCTGCGCGTAGGTCTCTTGAAACGCCCTCCCATTTTCGGGGAAGTAGGCGCGGCCCCCCGTGGCTTCCGCGAACGATTTCAGCCACGCGTCGGCCTCCGCAAACGCCTGTTGCGTTTGCTGGATTTGCCGCTTGCTGCCTTGTTTGCCGTTCCGCAGCGGGCCGCTCATAGAGATGGCGAGAATTCTCACGTCGCCCGTCTGCAGGCGCGCCAGGAGCGACTTCATGGCCAATTGCGGAGACGTGTCCACACCGGTGGAAACGAGAACGATTGTCTTCTTCCCGGACACCGGAGCGAGCCAGTCGAGAATCGAGTTCATGCTGGAGGAAAGATTCAGGTCGCCATATCCGAGGTTGAACCGGACCGCGTCCAATGCGCTTTGGGCCGCGCGCTTATCCGTCGTGAAATCCAGCACTGATGCAGGCGCATCGTTGTAACTCGCGATGGCCACACTGTCTTCTGCCGAGAGGCCGCCCAGAAGCGAATCCGCCACAATCAAATGAGCATCCTGTAGCAAGTAGACTCCGGGCCCGGCCTCTACAACCATCAGGATTTGTCCAGGAGCCTCCACGGACGCAAACTCCGTAATCGGTTGTGGCGTTCCATTATCGAAGACTTGGAAATTCTCCTTGCGCAGCCCTTCCACGAATTTTCCCTTGGCGTCCGTGACGATTACGCCGACGTTGACGCGCTCCACGCTGAGTCGAATGGTCTGCCCAGCGACAGGCGTAGGTTCTTGTGCGAACGCAAAATGAACATGAGCAAGTGGCCAGAAACAAAGCGACGCCAGCAGCCAAGGCGCCACCCGCGGGCTTAACCCACGAGCTTCACTCCAACCACTCTTCAAAATGGACTCCGTTGGCGTCTTTCCACGACGCGCCAACCATCGTGTGCAAGTGCCGCGAAAAAACTTCAGGCTTTACTTCACTCAGCCAGTTAGCCAATTGCTTCTCATTTTTTTCGGCCTCTTTGGTCTTTTCGTTCATGGCCGTCTTGTTGAGTTGGGTTACCCACTGTGCTTTCAATCCCGCCCAATCCATTTTCTGGAAATCGAAATAGGAGAACCCGTTCAGCTTTTCCGGATACTTGGCGCGCGCCGTTTGAATGAATTTGGGAATCGCAGGGTCCGAGCCTCCCGGCGTCTGGGCCAAATACTTGCGCAGAGTCTCGCTCTTCGATGCGCCGACGAGCAGCGTCGGCGTCATCGCCATGTGATAGAAATTCCATTGGGTCATGCCGGCGGAGCTTTGTCCGCCGCCCAGCGAGATTTTCAGGAACGTAGTGCTGCCTTCATTTCGCTCCGAAGAGATGCGGTCCCCGAGGAGCGTCCTCGTCAGCTTCAAGGCGTCAAGCTTGTTCCGGATGCCGAAGAAATAGACCTTCTGATTGTCTTCAAGCGTGGGGCTTGCTTGTATCGTTGCGATTTCGCCCGTCGTCAGCGCTAGCGCGTCCGGCAGCGGCATCCCGAGCCGCGTTTCCGCGGCTGCTTCCAGTGGCTTGACGAACTGTGCTGTGCTCCCGCCTGCTTGCGAGAGCGCCCTCTTCAGTGTCTCGTAGATTCCCAGCGGATTGATTTGCGTCTCGCCGTAGGTCACAGTGTCCGGAGAAAGATAGGCGAGTGAGGCTGGATTGGCTTGGCCATCCGCAAAAATGTCAAAGAGTCCGCCAGGAGCCGTGTCCCCAAGGACACCGCCTTCCACGCGCGTTCGTGCCCCTTCGAGGACCACGTGTCCTGCCAAACAATGAAGGGACTCGAGTTTCAGCGCATTCAGCACGGGGCTCAATTGCGCCGTGGAAGTCGCCGGGGAATCCAGTGCAAGCTCCTTGACCGAAGGTACGCTCAAAAAGAATTCCAGCACGCCTCCATTCAACAGCGATTTTGCTTCCTGGTAGTTGGCCGATTGCGACAGTTGTGTTCTGCTTGGCTTGCCGTTCAGCACGTCCAGAATTTCCTCAAACACTCGCGCTTCGCTCGCGCTCACCGCATATTTGCCGAATTCCGCCCAGTACGTGGTTCCGCTCTTGCGCTCGACTTTCAGCGCCGGGACGCCCGCCATGGTCATCGGCGTCAGCTTGGGAATCTCCGTCTCTGCGCTGCGCATGCGCACGACCGCCTTGGACAGCAACTCTTCCTTTCCACTGCGGTCGTAAATGAAAAACATCCCATTCCACGCGCCGGCTTCCTTGGCGGCAGCTTTTGCGGCCGGCGCTGCTTCCGCGCGACGCACATAGCCGACCAGGAACGCGTTGTCTAGGAGTGTCGCGTATTGCGCCATCTCCTCGCGGCTCAGTGCTGGCTTGTCTTTGGGCTTCTCCGCATTGTTCATCACCGACTCAATGAACGAGGCGCGCGCCGTTACGAAATCCGGGTCATCCCACAAGGCATACAGCGAATTGCTCTTGCGAATCTCTCCCCTTGGCGTGCCTCTCCATAGGACATAGAAAATGGTGCGCCCGGGGAGCTGTCCGGGATCCACGGGAGTCTGTGCCGCGGATTGTGAGGAACAGAGCAGCCCCACCACGGCAAATACGATGGCCAAGAAGCGTGCGAGACGCATATCGTCATTACCTCCAGCGATAGAAACAACGCTCACTTTGAATCGTAGCGTCTCGCTCAGAAACGCAGAAGCCCTGTCCCCTATCGTGTTTCCAGAATAGGGAACAGGGCTTCTTGATTCTGCTTTTGCGGCTGCCCGCGGGACGGCCGCGTGCGCGTTACTTCGTCGGTGCGGCCGGTGCTGCTGGGGCGGCTTCCTTTGGCGTTGCGAGATAGCCGCTGATCTGGCTCTTGCCCACGTCAAACACTACGATTTCATACGGCGCCATCCGCGCGGCGCCCTTGACGTAAAACTGCACCGGCTCACCCGCGGTCTTGTCCTTCTTCTCGATGGGCCTGTCGTCCACCAGCACCGTCATGGTGTACTTGGATTTCTTTGGATCGGTCCTGCCCAAGGAGATCTGCACGGGTCCTACGCGCTGCGCGGCCTTGGACTTCTGCACCGTGAATTCGTAATAGTTGCGGTCGCCCCTGCGCCTGAGTTCTTCCAGGTCATCGTGGTTGCGCGCGATCAGGCCGCTCATCACGCCCATGTCGCCGGTGGCTCTCTCCAGCTTGCTCTTGGTCGCTTCCAGGTCGCTGCGCGTCGCTTCAATGTCCTTCTTCGCCCCGGTCACGTCGGTTGCCACTGCGCCGATTTTTTCTTCGCTTTCCTTCTGTGCCGAGGTGATTTGCTGCGTCAACTTCTGGTCGGAGGCAATCTGCTGCTTGCGAATGTCCTCGGCGCGGCTCTTCGTCCTTGCCAGCTCATCCTGGGTCATTCCGATCTTTTGGGCGGCCGCCTCAAGCTGGGCTTTCAGTTCCGCGATGCGTCCATTGGCCTGTTCCAGCTGCGCGGTCACGATTTTGTTCTGCTCCGCCGCCTTGGACGCTGCTTGCTCAAGCCGGGACTGTGCCGTGTACCCGGCATATACCACCCCGGCCAGTCCGGCGATCACCACGATGAACAGTACGATAATCCACCGCGGCGTCCCCATGCTCTGGTAGTGGTACGACTCTTCTGGACTTGGCACGTTTGGAGAAATACTCATGTTTCTCCCTCCTCAAGATAGACGATTACGAACTTGAATTTCCGACTCTTGAATTATCTACCGGGCAGCCCGGCCTGTCCAATCCTCTTGAAGTAGTCTTGGCCGGCTTCATCCCGGCACCCGGCGAGATCTCTTTGCGTCTCTCTCGGGCCAGCGCGCAAAAATCGTCGTGTTGAGCCCGCCGCGGGGCGTGAACTCGCCTTTCACGATGCACCATTCCGGTTGAACAGCGCCAACTATGTCATAAAGCATCTTATTCACGGCATTTTCGTAAAAAATCCCCAGGTTCCGGTACGCCAGGAGATACAACTTGAGCGACTTCAGCTCGATGCACGCTTTTCTCGGCTTGTATTGGATGGTGATCGTGCCGTAGTCCGGCAAGCCCGTCTTCGGGCAGACTGAGGTGTACTCGGGATACCGTGTGGTAATGACATACCCGGGAAACTGATTGGGCCACACTTCCAGCTTCGGCAATTTCGCGTCGATCCCGGCTCTCGCGTGTTCTTCGGTGTACTCCGGCATGCTTTACCCTCGCGGTGGTACGTCACAGTTCCAGAACCATTGTACCTGTGATGTCGAAACTTGCTTACTCTTGCGTGCCATCCTGCCTTGCCCTATCCTTGTCTCAAAAAATAATAGGACCCAGACCCTAGATGACCTGCCCTACTTGCAAGAGCAACAACGGGAGACGTTCGCGTCGGCGCTCCGCTGCAGATTACTTGTTCAGCTTTGTCGGCCTCTACCCCTGGCGCTGCGAGGATTGTTATAGCCGCTTCTACGCTCGCCTCATGCCGCTCAGCGAGTCTTTGCGTGCTCACTGTCCGATTTGTGGCAATCAGGAACTTAAGCGCATCTCCCCGGAATATGTGAATTCCACTTTTTCCTTTCTCGGACGCTTCCTGAGGATTCCCGCTTACCGGTGCGAGCCTTGCCGCCACAAGTATTTCTCGATCCTTCCTCGGCGGCACGGCGCCTCCGAAATGGGCCACTATTCTTCGGCCGATTGATCCTCGTTTGACAATAAGTCAATTTGCGTCCCGGCGTTACGCCGCATTTCTACAGCGGGCAATCAATCATTCTTCCCTGGCGAATCACGCCTCGCTCATCAGAAACCACGGCATAGCCGCACTTCGCGTCGCTCACGTCTTCCAGTAGAAGGTCATAGGCCGTCGCTTCCTTGGACAGGCTTAAGCGCAACTTCCAGCCAGGCACGATTTCGGGCGCACGATTGTAGGTCGCGTGCGCAACCGTGGGAAATTCCTCCGGCGCCCACTTTGTTCCATTCTCCGTGAAATCGCCGTTCCCCATCAGCGCCTCCCAAGTGGCATAGACGCCGTGATTCTTCTTGTAATTCGACTCGGCGGTGTTGATCGCGCGTACCAGGTTGACCGCCAGGCTGCGCCGCTCGTGCTCGCGGTCTTGTATCCCGGCCGGAGTTTTCTGCGCTTGGACACCCCGCAGCCCCGCAAAAACCACCAGGAGCAATAGCACCGCGAAAGCTCTCCTCCGAAAATTCATCGTCCTCACCGTCCTGCGCTCAATTTTGGAAATCCGCGTTTTGCCGTTGGAATAATGCCATCGCGCGATTCCTTTTCCAACCTCGGCGATCGCTTCTCGGCCCGTGAGGAAACAAGACAGAAAGTCCGCTGGAGAAATCTTCCAGCAGACACAAAAACCTGCGCGAACAGTTGAACGGGAGTACGGAGGCGGGACTCTCTCGGCTTCCTCAGGTGGGCAGCAGGTGCAGCGCGAAGGGGAAGGTTCAGGTTGGTAGGCAGGTGAAGCTCCTGCCGGCACCACATCTGCTGCCCGAGAGTGCTGGCCTTAACACCCAAAAGTAAGCCGGTTGACGGTCCAGCTTACGGGCGCGACGATCAAGACCACTCCGAGTGATCGTCTGGCCACTGCGGGTATGATTCTGCGGAAGTCCAAAGCTAAACGCTGTGACCGGGGTCACGCCTCGCTGTTCATGTGAAATCTTCTTTAACTCGCTCCTATACGCGTATCCTATAGGCACCATGAGGCTTCGTCCTGCGCATAAACTGCTTCTTCTGCTCTCCCTTGCAGGGATGTTTCTCGCTCCTTCGCGTGCCAGCGCGCAAATCCGCAAACCCTGTGCGGGCGGAATCACGCTCAAAATCAATGCAAGTGTAACCACCCAGGGCTCTCTTCTCCTGACGGAGGTCCTGGGCGCCAAAACGGTGATCGGCATCTCCGGGGAATGGGATGGTCGCGCCGCACCTCTGTGGCGCGCGAGCGAGAAATCGCCGGTCCTCCAAGGATTGCTTGGTGTGGACCTGGAAAAGGCTCCCGGCCACTACGAATGGAAAGTCTCTTGGAAGACAGCGGATGGCAATGCGGTCACTTGCAGCGTCCCAGTGACCGTGCGCGCCGGAAAGTTCCCTACCGAGCGGCTCACTGTCGAGAAGCAATTTGTGCAGCCGGATCCGGAACAATTGAAGCGCATCGAAGAAGATCAGAAGAAGATGCGCGCCATCTACGATACCTTGACTCCCGAACGTCTTTGGGACGGCAAGTTTCGTTTGCCGTTGCAGGACATGGCCGCTGGCGGCAACTTTGGCCGCCGCCGTATCCTGAACGGCGAAGCGCGCTCGCCTCATGCGGGTGTGGATTTTCCGGCGCTGGCCGGCACGCCGGTGTTCGCTTCACAGTCCGGAAAAATCGTGCTGGCCGAGGAGCTTTTCTATTCCGGGAACACTGTGGTGATTGATCACGGCTATGGGATCTACACCCTCTACGCCCATCTCTCCGAAATCGGTGTGCATTCCGGCGATGCCGTGGAAGCCGGCGCGCAAATCGGAAAAGTAGGCGCTACCGGCCGCGTCACCGGACCTCATCTGCACTGGGGCCTGACCATTCAGCGCGCCCGCGTCAACGCCCTGAAAATTGTTGAGCGCCAGCCTTGAGCGCTGCCATCCCAAGCGCACTTCCCCGAAAACGATTGACATCGCTGCTTGTTAAGCGTAGTTTATCCTGACAGTTCACTATAGTTAATACAGCTTGGTGGCTGCTGGCCCTCTCTGGAAGGGAGACCGGCGGGAGCGCAAAAGGATGTCACACGCCGTTCATGCGAATTAGCATCAGGTTTGGCATTCTCTTTGGGCTGCTGAGGGACAATAAAGGTTTGACCGCGAGCGTTCATGGTCGTCCATTTCCACAAATTGCTTGGGAGACTGCGCCACGGGGCGGTGCGTCGTCTGCTGATAGCCCTCGCACTGTGTCTCTTCACGTCTCTCCTCGCCCCCGCTCAGGACACAGCGCCATCCGTTGACGCCCCCGCAACAACAGAGCAGCATCCCCAGCCTGAAGCCGGGAAATCCGACGATCCCTTGACCACCATGTTTCCTCGCGCCGAGTGGGATCGCTGGTGGCTCTCCGGCCAGGCCAATTTCATTTCCCAGTGGCACCCCAGTTTTCCCTCTCCGTATCAAGGAAAGAACAGCCTCACTCCGGAAGCGCAGGATGCTTCCTCGCGCGTGCTCACGCTCTTCACGGGCTGGCGGCCCACCGGCGCGACGGAATTCCTCTGCGATGTGCAGGAAACCGGAGGTCACGGGCTCGCGGAAGCTTTGGGCGTCGCGGGATTCCCGAACCTGGACGTCGTGCGCAATCCCACTCTCAGCAAAGCCCCGTACGTGGCCCGGCTCATGTGGCACCAGATTATTCCCCTTGGCGGCCAAAAGGTGATTGCGGAACGGAATCCGCTTTCGCTCTTTCGGGAGCTGCCGGAGCGGCGCCTGGAAGTGCGCTTCGGGAAGTTCAGCCTGGTGGATTTCTTCGACCTCAACACATACGGCACGGATTCGAACCTTCAATTCATGAACTGGGCCGTGGATAACAACGCTGCCTACGACTATGCCGCCGACACTCGCGGTTTCACGTTTGGCGCGCTGTTCGAATATCACGACAGGAACTATGCCCTGCGTTTTGCCGAAGGCTTGATGCCGAAAGTGGCCAACGGCATTCATCTCGATGCGGACCTCGCGCGCGCCCACGCGGAAAACCTCGAGTTCGAGTTGCACGGCCGCGTACTCGGCAAGCAGCCCGGCATCCTCCGGCTCTTGAGCTACGTCAATCACGCCAACATGGGCGATTACCGCCAGCAAGTTGACGCCTGGCTTGCGAATCCCACGACGCCCGCCCCTCTAATTACGGCCCATCCCTTGCAGACCACCATCAAGTACGGGTTTGGCGTGAACACGGAGCAGCCTCTCACCGGCTGGCTCGGCATTTTTGGACGTTGGGGCTGGAACGAGGGACAGCACGAGTCCTTCGCCTACACCGAGGTGGACCAGACCTGGCAGGTTGGTGTCGGTGGCAACGGCAGTCGTTGGCGCCGCCCCTCCGACCGCCTTGGCCTTGTTTTTGTCACCAACGGTATCAACCATGAGCATGCTCGCTATCTGGGATACGGCGGGCTTGGGTTCCTCCTCGGCGACGGCAAGTTGAACTACGGCCGCGAAAACATCATCGAGACTTTCTACACGCTACACGCCTGGCGCGGCGTCTTTCCCTCGTTCGGCCTGCAATACATCGTGAACCCCGGCTACAACCGCGACCGCGGCCCCGTCGTCGTCCCCTCACTCCGTCTGCACATTGACCTCTAAGACCGGCAGGAGCGCCAGAAGTCTCTCCGACTTCCGCTTCATGTAATTTCTATAGGAAAACTCTGGGACCGCCACGCCCTTGTTCATTCGTCACATCCCAATATGGAAGGAATGCACTCCGCCTTTCCAATATTGGAGCAGTCCTGTCTTGTATTCACCTTGCCATTCCGAATGCTTTCCTTTGATTAGATCTATCGAGAAAATTCACACCCCACTGATTTATTTCGTAGTACCTT
Organism: Candidatus Limnocylindrales bacterium; assembly: GCA_035623175.1. Lineage (GTDB taxonomy): Bacteria > Acidobacteriota > Terriglobia > Acidiferrales > UBA7541 > Acidiferrum. Next base: position 20,400 of record DASPTY010000116.1, read on the forward strand.
TGTGTTTGTCCCCAGCTTGCTTGCGGTTTTCTATCGCTTTGCGGGCTGGCGCATCAAATGCTCTGTGAAGTGCAAAGGGGGACAGCCATGTCTGTAGCAACCGCGCCCTGCCTTGAAGTTTGTCCCGAATACCAACTCCTCCTCCAGCGATGCCAGAAAGCCCTGTCCATTTGGCAACAGCAGCACTCCCTCGCCACCCGTTCTCCTCTGGCCTTAACCTTGGCCGCCGAAGAACTGCAGCGCCTCCAAGCGAACTACACCAATGCCTATGCCCAGCTCGAAACACATGAACGCTCTTGCAGCACCTGTCAGTACGTCTCCAAAATTGCTGGCCTGGATTTTGAGAGCTTGTCCGACGCCCTCATTCAGTCCCACCCGCCCCGCTGAAACCGACCTTTCTTTCCTTGGGCCGCGTCTCGCCTGATGTGCCGCCCGTATGTTGCTTGACTCGGATTTCCGCTTCCTTCGCCAGGCTCTGCACCGCTAACCGTGTCTCCTGCACCATCAGCGTGCACCCAACTGCGAGTCCCACTACTGCCGATGCCCCTGTCACTACCGCCAGCCCTGCCGCCACCACAAACAGCGGTTTCTGACCGTAGTAAATCGCAATCGAGCCACCCACGGAAACTAGCGCGGACGCCGCAAACATTCCCAGAGCTGCGTAGAACAATCGCAGCGCCTTGAGAAGCATTTGCGCGCGTGTCCTCAACGCCGCAAGCTGCTCTGTCCACTCCTGGTGCTCCGCCGTTCCCAGGACCGTCGCCGCCAGATCGCCGTACACAACCCTGGTGCGGTCCACCACGCGGCCAAGCCGGTTGCTCGTGCCCAGCGCGAGCACCGAAGACGCGTTGGTCAGGATCGCCGGGGCGACAATGGCGGTGAGCACGGCAAAAGGATTGTTTCCGAGTAGCGCAGTTTGTTGAAGCACTGTTTTCTCCGTTTGCTGCGGCTGCCCACAGCGTGCCTAAGCATAGTCCGATTCTGTTTCGTTTCAAGCTTTCTCGCATGCTTCAAAACTGATGCGCGAGTTTCTGGCTGCGCCAAACGAAAAAAATCGAAAAGGAGTATCCATTAAGCTAGCTAGGCAGGCAATAATGTAGAAGAACTGCGAATCCACTACCCGTGTGAGCTCTTTCCAGGCCGCACGGCCAGCGAACGGAGCCAAATGACTTCACGCTTGCAGGTTATGAAATTTGGAGGCACCTCCGTAGGAAACGCCGAGTGCATTGCGCGCGCGGCGCAAATCATTGCCAAAGGCGCCCGCGAAGGCCGTTGCGTCGCTGTCGTCTCGGCAATGAGCGGCGTTACGAACAAGCTCATCGAGGCGGCCAAAACCGCGCAGACCGGAAATGCCGCCGGCGCTACCGCCGTCATGGACGCTTTGCGCGCGCAGCACGATGCGACCCTTACAGCGCTGGTCAAAAACGAGGTAGAGCGTGCGCGCGTCCGGCAGAAGCTGGAAGTGGTGCTGGCCGAAGGCCGGCGCTTCTGTGAAGGCACCGCTCTGTTGCGGGAACTCTCTCCGCGGACAATGGATGCCATCTCGAGTCTCGGTGAGCGTCTCTCCGCTCCCCTCCTGGCAGCTGTAGTTAGGCAACTCGGCTTGCAATGCGAGGCCGTGGACGCGACCGAACTGATTGTGACGGATGCGTACCACGGAGGCGCCGAACCGCAGATGGATTTGACGCGTCAAAAGTCGCAAACACGCCTTTTCCCTCTCTTTGAGCGCGGCGTCGTTCCCATCGTCACCGGCTTCCTGGGCGCAGCCACGAACGGCGAGCTCACCACGCTCGGGCGGGGCGGATCCGACTATTCCGCAACCATTCTCGGTGCAGCTCTGGACGCCGGCGAAGTCATCATCTGGACCGATGTGGACGGTGTCCTCTCGGCGGACCCGAGGCTGGTGCGCGAAGCACAAACCATCTCCGAAATCTCTTATCGCGAGGCTGCCGAACTCGCCTACTTTGGCGCGAAAGTCCTTCATCCGAAAACGCTGCGTCCCGTGGTTCAGGCGGAAATACCCGTCTGGATTCGCAACAGTTTTGCGCCCGACAATCTCGGCACAAAGATCACCCAGGCCGGCCGGAGCATCGGCGGCGGAGTGAAAGCCCTCACCGCCATTCAGGACGTGACACTCATTAGCGTAGGCGGGCCGGGCATAGTCGGCCTGCCCGATGTTGTCGGGCGCACCTTCTCGACAACTGCCGAAGTGCGGGCAAACGTTCTGCTGATCTCCCAATCCTCTTCACAGAACGATATCTGCTTCAGTGTGTCTTCGGCCGACGCCCAGCGCACCGTCGAAGCTCTGCGCAAGGAGTTTGCGCAGGACTTGGCTCACGAAAAGGTGGAACACATCAACGTCGATCCCCAGATTGCCATCGTCGCTGTCGTAGGACAGAACATGCGTGGCACCCCCGGCATCGCTGGACGCACCTTCAACACCTTGGGCAAAGAAGGCGTAAACATCATCGCCATTGCACAAGGATCGTCCGAAACCAACATCTCCTTTGTCATCGAGGAAAAGTCGGTCGTGCCCGCGCTCCGCGCGCTTCACCTGGAATTCGGCCTGCACAAATCGGCGAACTGAAGCGCTGCACTGCGGAATCACCTGAGGGGCGCGATTCCAGCCAGAGAATTACTACTGCGGCGCCGCCTGGCTGAGCGCTTCCGCGCGCTTCCGGTGATAACGTGCCAGGCCCAGCCAAGAGAGGTTCAGCGCCCCATTGAACACGTAGTGAGCAATCTCTTCCGGGGAGAGGTACTGCGCGGCCTCCGCCGCCACTTCCTTCGCAAACCGGTGCATGGCCACAGTCTCATCCAGGTTGCTGGCGACGATTCGTGCGGTAAGCTCGCGCCAGTCTTGAAGGCGCTCGCGGTAACTGGCGAGGTGAGTCTCAGGATTGTCCGAGAAAGAGAAATGAGTAAGGAAGAGCCGCTTCGGATGCAGATGGGCGATGAGGTTCAGCGACGCATACCAGACCTCCAGCGATATGTCGGGAGGCGGAGTTGCCGGCAGAACAAAAGGATGGCCGTTGATGGATATTCCCGCCGTATCGCCGACAAAGGCAACTCCTTCCAGCGGCTCGAAGTAAGTGACGTGATGAGACGCGTGGCCCGGCGTGTAATGAACCTGTAACCGCCGTTTGCCCAGGAAGAGGGTCTCTCCTCCCTCGAGTACATGCAGATTCGCTCCGGGCACCGGAACAAACTCGCCAAAGAGCCGCTGCATGTCATCGCCGTACAAGCGCGAGGCACTCCGCAGGAGTTTTGTGGGGTCCGCCATGTGCGGGGCGCCGCGACTGTGCACGTACACCTGGAGCCGAGGGTTTTCCACCACCAGCGATCCTGTGGCTCCGGCATGGTCCAGGTGAATGTGCGTGAGCAGTATTGCCGTCAGGTCGGTGACCTTTATTCCGTGCAGTTCCAACTGCTCGTGAAGAGTTGAAAGTGTGGAAGCTGGCCCGGGATCAATCAGGACCCTCGAATCTTCAGAGACCAGCAGCGCGGCGGCGATAGAACGCGGATGCCCGGCCCAATGAAGGTCGATGACGGTTGTTGGGATCACGGAAAGAGTGAGTTTACTCCAACCTGGGCAGGACGCGCCGCTAAAAGAGTTGAACAAAGCGCAAGTCGGAACAGCGCCCCTGGCCGGGAATTTGGCCAGGAATCCCTTGCGGGAGGAGGAAGTTATGGAATATGCTTTGTGGCGAAACGGCTCTTTCTATGCGTTTCTCGCGTAGAGCGAGTTCATTCATGGTGGTTGTGGGGCCGCCCCAGTTCAGCAGAAACGGAAATAAGTGTGCGCTGAGTATTACCCCGCGGTATCCGCCTGCGGACAGGTGATGCGTCGGGATTCTATGGAAGCGTGGGGTACGTCACGGATTTTCAGATACGCCTCAGGGAGGGAACTATGCGCAATTGGTGTGTAACTTTGGTGGTGGGCGCGCTCTTGGCCGTGCCGCTCTGTGCGCAGCAGAAAGACGCGGCCACAGAAGGTAGAACGAACGAATCGGCGGATAGCAGCGTAACTGTCAACGCCCCGGCAAGCGATTTCCTTTTCGCTCCGGCTGCGCCAACGTCCTTCGCCATGCCCGCGGCACCGACTCCGAAGCCCGCGGATATTTTTAGCGACTGGGAGAACAACGCCTGGAACCGCCACGCCTGGGGACAGCTTACGCCCAGGTACGAGGTTGCCGGACTGTTCCAGTATGTCAATTTCTGCCCCTGCTCGAGTCCCGGCTTTAACAACTTTGGTTTTGCTGGCTCCTTCACGTACAACGCCAGCAAGTGGTTGGGTCTGACCGCCGAGATGGGCGCGTACCGCTTCAAGCGCAACATTTACGGCCCTCCCGTTGTGACCGGCACGGGCACGACCTATCCCCTGGAACAACTCGTCGGCCACTTTGAAACCTATCTGTTTGGCCCACGTCTCAACCTCCGCCGTTTTGATCATTTTGTGCCCTTTGCGGAAGTTCTGTTCGGCGCCACTCACGCTGGTCCCGCGCTGACAGGAGACACGGCTCAGTCCACCTTCGCCATGGCCGCTGGTGGTGGCGTGGATGTGGTTCTCAGCCAAAAATTGACCTGGAGATTTGCCGAGATGGACTATCTCATGACCAATTTTACGGGTTCGCTGGTCAATCCCCAGGGCCGGCAGAACAATTTCCGAATTGGCACCGGGATTGTCTATCGCTGGGACTATCCGCCGGCGCCCCCGAAACCGAATCATCCGCCGGTCGCCGCCTGCTCGGCCAACCCCACATCTGTCTACCAGGGCACCACGGATCCTGTCGCCATCCACGTCGCCGCCAGCGATCCCGACAACGACCCCTTGACCTTCACCTATTCCACTACTGGCGGTAGCGTCGATGGCACCGGTCCGGATGTGCGGTGGAGCCCCGCCAACCTCGCTCTGGGCACCTATACCGTTAACGTTAAGGTGGACGATGGCCGCGGCGGCTCCGCCACCTGCGCCGCCGACATTGCCATCACCAAGCGTCCCAATCGTCCGCCGGTCATCTCCTGCGCTCCGGAGCGCAGCCCCATCATCGCCGGTGAGCGCGTGGCCATTAAGTCCAACGCCAGCGATCCTGACGGCGATCCGATTACCTACAGCTACTCCGCGGCAGGCGGCCAGGTCTCCGGCAGCGGCGCGTCGGCGCAATTCGATTCCACTGGACTCGCGCCCGGAAACTACACCGTCACCTGCACGGCAGATGATGGCCAGGGTGGTCGCACCAGCGCCAGCACAACGGTTGGCGTGAAGGAACCTCCAGTGATCAAAGAACTGGAAGCCAAGCTTTCCTTGCGCGACGTTTACTTCCCGACCGCTCAACCCACCGTGGCAAAGCCTGATGGCGGACTGCTCGCCAGCCAGCAGAAGATCCTCGACACGCTGGCCAGCGACTTCAAACAGTATCTGACCTACAAGCCGGCAGCTCATCTGATTTTGGAAGGCCATGCCGACATCCGCGGCGGCAAGGATTACAACTTGAAACTCTCCCAGCGCCGTGTGGATCGCGCCAGGAATTATCTGGTCGAACATGGCGTTGCCGCCGACCATCTCGAAACCAGAGCCTCGGGCGATACGAAGAACCTGACCGCTGAAGAGGTGAAGGCGCTGATCAACCAGGACGCCACCTTGGACGAGGCGACTCGCCAGAAGATCCTCAAGAATCTGCCGACCATCGTCCTAGCCAACAACCGGCGTGTGGACATCACCCTGAGCACCACCGGCCAGCAAGGCGTGCGCGGCTTGCCCTTCAACGCCGAGGATGCTGCCACCCTGATCAGCCGCAGCAGCGCCAAGGAAGCCAAGAAGCCGGCGGCCAAGCCAGCCGGAAAACCGGCAGCTAAGCCTGCGCCGAAGACAACGCCCAAGCCGTAGATTCCCTCGGGCGCCTGAAAAACCCTGCCTCTGACGGGCTAATCCTGGCCCGTCAGAGGAACCTCTTCTGACACTTAGGCCGTGAGCGGCGCTGGCCGCACCGGATCAGTGTTTTCCCCCAAGATCGTCCCAGGAGCTCGAGATCTCAAAGCCGCGCAGCTACCCAGGAATGTTCCACTTTGGTACATTTCCCATTTTAAACCTCTTTGTTTAATTACATACTTGACAATATAACCTTATTGCACTAGAAGGGTGCTAGGGATTTTTCCCGTCTTGGGAACACGGCCAGCCCTTCCCGTTTCGGGAGTCGCCCAGGGCTCCCCTTCAAGCGCATCGAATGGAGAGGAATCCGTCTATGGCGGAAGCACACGCGGGGCGACTGACAAATCACAACCTGGAGAACCGCGCGGGCTATCTTGAGCCTGGCCAACAACTACGGGCAGCCAGCGGGAGTCCGCCTCTGAATTTGCTTGTCGTGGATGACGACGAGCACATCCGCGAAGTGTGCCGTGCCGTTGCCGCAGAGTGCGGCATGAAGTCCATGGACGTCGGCACGGCCGAGGAAGCCCTCGAGGTCCTCGAACTCTCCTCGGTAGATATTGTGCTCACGGACCTGCGCCTGCCGGGAACGAGCGGGCTCGAACTCCTAAAAAAAGTGGCCGTTACTCATCCCGATGTTGCCGTCGTTATGCTCACGCAATACGGCACCATTGATTCCGCCGTCGAAGCCACTCGCATGGGAGCCGCCGACTACGTGACCAAGCCGTTCCGCGTCGAAGAGTTGCGCGCCCGCCTCGACCACGTCGTCCACGCCGTGGAACTGAAACGGGAAAATCGCCTGCTCCGCGAGCAGGTCCGCTCGCGCCCAGGCTTCGGCGGCCTCATCGGCATGTCCCCACGCATGGACCGCGTTTACAAGATGATCGAAAAGGTCAGCCAGCGCGACCATCCCGTCCTGATCCTCGGCGAGAGCGGCACCGGCAAGGAGCTTGTCGCCCGCAGCATCCACTACTTGGGTCCGCGCAAGGACAAACCGTTTGTGCCCGTCGAATGCTCCGCCCTCGTTTCCACTCTGGTGGAGTCCGAGCTATTCGGCTACACCAAAGGCGCGTTCACCGGTGCCCTGCAGGCCAAGCAAGGGCTGATCGAATCGGCCAACGGCGGAACCCTCTTCCTCGATGAAATTGGGGAGATGTCTCTCGAAATGCAGGCAAAGCTTCTCCGCGCCTTGCAGCAAAGAGAAATCAAACCGGTAGGCTCCACCGAACGCAAGTCCATCAACGTCCGCATCCTGGCGGCTACCAACCGGGACCTGGAGCTGGCCATCAAGAGTGGCGCCTTCCGCCAGGACTTGTATTTCCGTTTGAACGTCGTGCAGATCAAGCTCCCTCCTCTCCGGGAACGTAAGAGTGACATTCCTCTTCTGGTGACCTCGTTCCTGGAGAAGTTTTCGGGAGATTCGGACACTGTCCGGGAAATGACGGAGGACGCCATGCGTCGCCTCATGGCCTATGACTGGCCCGGAAACGTGCGCGAACTCGAAAACGCCATCGAACGCGCTGTCGCCTTGGGAACGGGCCCCTTCGTAAGCGTGACCGACCTTCCGAGTAACCTTCAGTACCCCACCAGCGACCGCGCTCCCGCCAAGGAAGAAATGCTGCCCCTGGAAGAGCTCGAGCGCCGCGCCATCTTGAGCACGCTGCGTCAAACGGGGGGCGACAAGCAAGCCGCCGCGCGCGCCTTGGGTATCGGAAAGACCACCCTTTATCGGAAGTTGAAGCAATACCAGATCGAGCACGCCGACGCGTAAGGCCCCTCCCTCGCGAACCACTTCGGGAATGAAGCCAGAATGAATCTCAACCTGGCACCCTCATCCTTTCTCTATCTCCTGTTCTGTCTGCCAATTAAGCCCCACTTGCCTTTGGCCAAGACTGTGCAACGAGCCGGAGAAGCTCTGCCGGCGAGGGGCGTGGCGTGTTTGGACAAAACCGCAGCGAAAGACACAGCGCAAAAAGACCTGGCCGGGTGAGTGTCCGATCCGTTCTCCGCGTTGGCCGCGCACGCGCAAAGCGCGCCGAGTGGATCTTGGAAGCCATTCAACAACTGAAGGAAGAGGAAGACGTCGAGCGCGTCGGCGCCTGGCTCGAAGAGCCGGTGAATTCCTCAGGACCGCAAGCCGGCCCCGTGGTTCTACGCGGCGAAGTCTGGGAACGCGGCGAAGGGAACGCGCCGCCGGAATGGTCGCGCCTCGGCGGCGATGCGCCGCTGCCCATGGAACTGCTCGACGCCGGAATGAGCTGTGAATACGAAGTCGAGGGCCCCGTCCAGGGCGTGATCCTCGGGCCTCTCGTCGATCTTCAGCGCGTGCTTTGGGTGCCGGTCCTCTCGCGCCGAACTCTTCGTGGTCTTCTGATGCTCGGGAGCCGCAAGAAGCAAAAGCAGCTTCCGCGCGCCGTGGCCGAACGCGTCGCGGACGATTTGGGGCTACTCCTGGAGTTCGAGGACGAGCGCAGGCTTTCCGAAATGCGCAAGGCGGACCTGGAACTTCATCGCCGCGTCGAATCCATGGCCGCGGACGGGCAGAACGCCAACCTGATTCTCGGGCAGCTGGCCGAGAGCTGCACGCGGGGAAATTCCTGGGGCGGCGTCGGAGCCGTCTTCGCCATGATCGGGGAACAAAAAAGCGGCTTGCCGGTTTCCGCGCCTTCCCTCGCGGCAGGCGAGCAGCAACTGCTCATCCGCGCGCACAGTGGAGAGAATGCCTGGATCTACGCCGTCAACCAGGGTCCGCTGGACAATCTGTGGCGGCAAGCCATCGGGACCCGCCGCGTCGTCGGCATGGAGGCCAATCAATTTCCCCTGGGGAAGGAGGTCTCGCGAATTGTCGCGGTTCCGTTGCACCACCGAAATGTCATTTCCGGCGTCCTCCTTGCGGGGTTGCCGCGCCGCCGCGCCAGCCTGGAGCATCTGGAGCGCCTGGAGTTGCGCGCTCTGCTCGCTGCAGAAATTCTGGAACAAGAACGGCAAATCGAGGCCGGGCTCCGCCAGCAGCTTTGGTTCAAGGCCTTGCTCGAGTGCAGCGAGGAACCCGTCGTGATGGTGGACCGCCACGGATTCCTCGCGGGCATGAGCCAGGGCGCCCGGAAGCTGGCGCGAACCGAGGCAACCGAATTCGCGAGAGGCATAAGCACGCAACGCTTTGCCGAATTGTTTCGCCCGCGGATGTGGGAACAGGTGCAGGAATGGGTGAGGGGCGCGTTTCAGCCTGAGCTCCGCGGGAAGCAGGATGCGCTCGAATCCGAGTTGAGCAGCGGCGCAAGCGTGCTCCTGAGCGCCTCCGTTCCCTCCGGGAAGGAGTTCTTGGCCGTGCGTCTGCAATCCGTCGGCGACAGCGCACGCGTCCGCAGAATCGAGGACCTCGAAAAGGAACTCCAGGAAACGCTCGAATGGCTCGAAGAAGGCGTCGCGCTCTTCGGCGATAAAGGAGAAATCCTGGCACGGAATGGGAAGTTTCTGCAGATCCTCGGCTTCACTGAAGAACAAGGCCGCCATCTGCATACTTTGGAAGACATCATCCAGGTTGCCGCGAAAAACGCCGCGGACCCGGACTCTTTTGCCGCCGACTGGCGCTCTCTCGCAAACGACGCTTCAGAAGGATCGCAGGAAGAACTGACCTTGGAAAAGCCGGTCCCGCAGGTGATTGAACGCAGCGCCCGGCCGATCTTCAGCCGGGAAGGGAAGAAGCTGGGGCACGTGGAAGTGTACCGTGAGGCGACCACGCGCCGCCTTTTCCAGTCGCGCATGGTGCAGGCGGAAAAACTCGCGGCGCTCGGCCAACGCGTCCTCGGCATCATGCACGAGCTGAGTAATCCTCTCACCACCATCCTGGGCAGCGCGCAGCGCATGGTTCTGCGCAGCGCTTCGGCCGAGCCTCCTGAGGAAGTGCATCGCATCCTTGAGGAGGCCGAACGCGCTAC